>JAHZJA010000254.1 GCA_022601155.1 Deltaproteobacteria bacterium
ATGATGGGCTCGCCGTTGTGGTGGGCGGGGTACGGCGAGTTGGCCATCGAGGGCGGGTGGAGGGACTTCGTGGACGTGCGTGTCTCGGGCTGGGGTGCGCTCGCACCCGCACGCACGACGCGCGCGGGCACCATGCAGCTGTCGTCGCAGCACCGCGTGGACACGGGCAACGTGATCAACATGGTCGAGATCACGCAGGGGACCTGGACCAATCTCGATGCCGATGCCCTCGCGGGAGGGGTGGACGCCATTGGGGGCACCTTGGTCGTCAACACCTGGGACCCGGCCGCCGGCGTCGCCGACATCGAGTTCCAGGGCGTATCGCTGCTCAACGTGGTGGACGGCACGGTGTGCACGATCGACGGTTCGGTCGTCGCCGACGAGATCTACCCCTAGCCTCGACGAGCGCGGTGTTCGATGGTCCGAGCCCCCTAGCACCGGTTGTTTGCGCCCGGCAAACGCCCTCTTCGCGCCTTGGCACCGGCCACGCTGACGGCGTTCCGACCCCACGAGGGTTTCACCACGGGCTTGCTAGCCTCGACTTTGGCGGTTTTCCACGCGCCCCAACACCGCCCCCGACCGCTGTGGCGGTGTTTTCGCTCCTCGACGCAAGACCCGATGCGCCTTCGCAGCGCAGCCTCGCCAGGCAGCTGCCGCTGACGGCGTTGTGGCCCATGGAAAACCGCCAAGTCGAGGCTAACCCAGGGGGCGGCGTCGATGGCTACCGCGACGGCTCGGCCAGGATGCCGCGGGCGGTCTCGGCAAACGGCCCTGCTTCGTGGTGGGCCAGGTAGTCGGCAGCTGCGCGGCGAGCCAGCTGCGACGAGGGGTCGGTGGCATGGTGTCGAACGATTCGCCCCCGTGCCTGCGACACGAAGCGGCCGTGGGGATAGCGATCGACATAGGCCCGAAACCAACGCTGCGCCTGGTCGGGGCGTCGCGCCAGCTCGTGCTCGACCCGGCCGAGTAGAAACGTCGCCTGCTCGGCCGCCGGGTGTTCGGGAAAGCGACGGCGCAGCTGCGTTAGCGCGGCGCGAGCGTCCGCGGCATCGCGACGGGCACGCGCTTGCTGGGCGCGTTCGAGCAGGCCCGCCGCGGTCACGAGTCGACGCGGCTTAGCGGTCCTCGGCGAAGCGGGCGGGCGCGGCTGGGGTTCGGCCGCCACGGAGGGTTCGGCCTCGTGCTCGGCCGGGACCTGTGCCAGCGGCTCCGTGGCGAGCGGGGTGGCCTCGCCCGCGTCCGCGACCGACCGCCGCTCGGCGGGAGCAGGGGTGGCCGTCGAGTGCACCCGTGGTGTGGCATCGCGGGACGACGGGGCCTGAAAATGAGCGGGACCCGTCCCGTCCGCCACCAACTGGCCCGGTCGCCACGTCCACACCACGGCCACGGCAGCCACCGCCGCGAGGGCCCCCCCGACCACCGCCGCGCGGCGTCGCCGACGGAGCCGCCGGGACCCGCGGACGATCTCGTCGACCTGCGCGTCGAGCGAGACGAGGGTCGACGCACCAGGAGAGACTCCTGCCGCCGCGGCGAGGTCGTCGAGCCAGCGGGAGGGGTCGACGGACGAACTCATGGGCAGCCTCCTCGGGTGAGCTTGGCGTACAGCTCGGAGTGCTCGTCGAGTAGACAGGCGAGTCGAGCTTCGGCGCGTTGCACCCGGCGCTTGGCGGTCGCCCGCGAGCACCGACACATCGCCGCCACCTCGTCGACCGCGTGGCCCTCGATCCTCCGGAGGATCAAGGCGATGCGGTCGGCGGGATCGATGCCGTCCAGCACCGCGTAGCCTCGCCGGGCGAGGTCTCGGGCCTCGAGCTGGGGCTCGAGCAGGTGCGGGGCTTCGGGCGGCTGTGCGTGAAGCTCGACGACCCTCCGCACCCGACGTCGCCGCAGATGGTTGCGCACCACGTTGACGGTCACCGTGGCGACCCACGAGCGCTCGCGCTGAGGGTCGCGTTGCGTGGCTGCCTTGGCGGCGATCCGAACGAACACATCCTGCACCACGTCCTCGTGATCCGGATCAGGGCCCAACAAGCGGTACACCCGATGGTCGACGGTCCGACGATGTCGAACGAGCAGCGCTCGCACGCGTTCGGTCTCGCTCATGGCGGGAGTCGACGGATGGTCGGATGTCGTCGCGCGACCCAGTCGCCCGACGTCGATTTGCTTGGTGGTCAAACCGTGTATGATTAGACACCCAGGTCGTCGTAGTGGCTCACCGTAGAGCGAAATTGTCGGCTGCGATGGCGCGGCAGACGCGAACGTGCATCTGTGTGCTCTGTGCGTGCACGGGGTGGACACCGTTGGCCCAGGCCCAGCCGCGCGCGTCCGAGGCCATCCCACCCTCGGCCGTCGATCCCGTGGTGGTGACGGTCACCAGCCCCCACCCGCATGGGTGGCCGGCGGCAGCTCAGGCCATCGCCTTCGAGCTGGACCAGGCCGGGTATGCGATCGGCGACAGCACGGCCCCGAGCCGGACCTCCCATGGCCTGACCGTGGAGCGGAACCCGGACGGGTGGCAGCTGAACCTGATCGACCATGCCACCGACC
>JAHZJA010000255.1 GCA_022601155.1 Deltaproteobacteria bacterium
CGGGCCATGGTGGCCATCGACGAGCAAACCTTCGTCACTCGGCTCGACGACGAGCTCGGCTGGACCTGCGCCGCGCTGCCGTTTCGTGGCTATGCCTCACCACTGGCCGTGGCGCGAGCCCTGGCCGCCAGCCTCTCGATGAGCGAACAACCAGGCTGACGCCATGCGAATCCGCCACGACTACCACCGACTCGACGAAGAGCAACGCCAACGCTTCGTAGGGGCGTTGCTCGCCCTCAAGGATGACGGGCGCTACGACGCGTACGTTCACATCTACCAGCGCGCAACCTGTTGGGCCCGGCGGGGTCCCGCGCTGCTGCCCTGGAATCGTCAGCTGTTGCTCCGGTTCGAGCAGGACCTGCGCAGCGTGGAGCCCGACGTCTCGCTCCCCTACTGGGACTTCACGTCCGACCGTTCGTCGCAGTCGACGCTGTGGAACGACGACTTCATGGGCGGTGATGGACGACCCCACGACGGGATGGTGCTGACCGGGGCCTTTGCCACCGAGGCGGGCGCCTGGCCGCTGGCGGACGATGGCTTCCTCGTGCGACGCCTCGGCCACGACCCGGTCGCGCGGGATCTCCCCACCACGGAGGATCTGGAGCACGCTCTGGATGCTGCGGAGTACGACATGGCGCCATGGGATGCCTCGGCGCCCGACGGCTTCCGCAACCGCATCGAAGGCTGGGTTCGAGGTCCGGCGTTGCACAACCGCGTGCACGCATGGGTGGGCGGGACGATGGCCCGTGACCGTGCACCCGACGATCCACTGTTTTGGTTGGTGCACGCCTTCATCGACAAGAAGTGGTCGGATTGGCAGCGTCGCCATCCGGGGGCGGAGTATGTGCCAAAGGGGGAAGGGCCCGCCGGGCACAACCTCGACGACACGCTGTGGCCTTGGAACGGCGGCGATCGACCCGAGGCTGTCCCGCCATTCGATGGCGCTCCGGAGCAGGTGCGGCCCCGCGATCTACTCGATCACCGAGTCCTGGGCTACGCGTACGACACCGATCCCGATCTGGGTGGCGGCCCGACGACCACGCGGGCGATCGGCGAAGAAGAACCGACGATGACGACGTTGGCGGTGGGGGAGGAGGAGCCGCCGATGACGACGTTGGCGGTGGGTGAGGAGCAACCGCCCGGGCCGACGACGACGGCGGAGGGTGAGGAAGAACCGACGATGACGACACTGGCGGTGGGTGAGGAGGAGCCTCCGATGACGACACTGGCGGTGGGTGAGGAACAACCGCCCGGGCCGACGACGACGGCGGAGGGTGAAGAAGAACCGACGATGACGACACTGGCGGTGGGTGAAGAGGAGCCGCCGATGACGACGCAGGCGGTGGGAGAGGAACAGCCGCCCGGGCCGACGACGGCGGTGGAGGGTGAGCAGGAGCCTCCGATGACGACGTTGGCGGTGGGTGAGGAAGCGAGCCCCGTCACGACGGCCGCGGAAGGCGAGGAGCAGCCGGGCCCGGGTGGCGGCGGCGGCCGGGGTCCCTTTGGTGCGTTCTGACCGATGCTGTTGATCGCAGGCGGATCGCGCGATCCCAACCTCGATCGCATCGAGGACCGAGCCCGTGCCCGCGGGTCGTCGGTCGTTTCGTTGCGGGTGGGCCCAGACGAGGCCCCGCGGGTGCGCTGGGATCTCGCCGGAGATGCGCTATGGGTGGACGATGAGAGGCTCCGCCCCACGGCGATCTTCCTGCGGCACGACGTGTTTGCGGCGATGAAGGACGCTCGGCCCGCGGTTCGGCAGCGTGCGCTGGCTTGGTACACGCTGATCTCGGGGTGGGCACTGGCTCACGAAGACGTGCGCGTGTTCAATCGAGGCTCGCGCCAGCACGGTGCCAACAAGCCGCTGGCGCTGCACCTGGCTCGGGCCCATGGGCTGCAGGTGCCTGCGACCGCGTTCACCAACGACGTAGGCGCGCTGGAGCGCACGCCCGATTGGCCCCGCGTGGTCAAGCCCATCAACGGCGGCTCCTTGTGCGAGCCGCTGACCGATGTGCTCGCCCGGACCCCCGCACGGGATGGGGCGGCTGCGTCACCGGCCATCGTGCAGCAACGCCTCACTCCGCCCGAGGTCCGCGTGTACGTGGTCGGGCAGCGATTGTTCGCGTTCTCCGTGGTCTCCGAGCACCTGGACTACCGGGCATCGAACGACGCCCGGGTGGAGCGATTCGAGGGCCTCCCTGCCCCCATGGGACGCGCGCTGATCGGGTTGGCCGGGAGTCTCGGGCTCGACTGGGCGGCGGTGGATCTCAAGACCGATCCCTCCGACGGGCAGCTGCGGTTCCTGGAGATCAACAGCGCACCGATGTTCGTGGCGTTCGATCCCCCGAGCGCAGGGGCGCTGGTCGACGCGATGCTCGATTGGTTGTGCGCTTGATGGCCGCCGCTGCTCCTCGACGCCACGGCCGCTGAACGGAGGCCCCTACGGGAGCGAAGCGGGCTGATCGACCAACAACTCCCGCAGTCGCTTGCGCAGACGATGGTAGGTGAATGGCTTCTCGAGGAACGCCTGAACGTGCTGGCCCTCGAACTTCTGCGCGGTCTCGGTCTTGCTGTAGCCACTCATGACCACGGCCATCGCCTGGGGATGGCGGGAGACGATCTCGCGGAGCGCCTCGGCGCCATCGAGGCGGGGCATCATGACGTCGAGGACCACCAGATCGAGTCCGCCGGGGGTGAGCGTCTTGGACACATCGATCCCGTCGGCTCCATCCACGGCTTGATGGACCGTGTATCCCACCCGCTCGAGCATGCGGGCGACGAGGGTGCGCACCATCTTCTCGTCGTCGACGACCAGTGCGTTGCCACGAGCCTCGACCTCGGGCCGTGGGTCGGGGCTGGCAGCCCGGGAAGGGGCGGCGGCCTCCAGAGCGGGGATGAGCAAGCAGAAGGTGGTCCCGGCCCCGGGCTGGGACTTCACGAAGATGTTGCCGTCGTGCCCACGGACGATGCCGAGGGCGGCAGCGAGGCCGAGACCCCGGCCGGTGAACTTCGTGGAGAAGAACGGCTCGAACACGCGCGAGCATGTGTCCGCCTCCATACCGGAACCGTCGTCGCTGACCTCCAACATCGCATACTCCCCCGGGGGTAGCTCATCGGGGATGGCGCCTCCGGAGAGGGGCTCGTGCAGCTGCATGCGGCCACTGGTCACCGTGACCGTGCCCTCGTTGGGCAAGATGGCCTCCCACGCGTTGGTGACCAGGTTGAGCAAGACCTGGCGAATCTGTGCCATGTCGCCGCGTACGTTGGGCGTGGTCGGAGCCAAGTCGAACTCGATGGAGACCTTCTTGGGAGCGCTGTGCTGCCACAGGTTGACGCTGTCCTCGACCAATGACCGTAGCGACAAGGTGCTGAGCTTGATCGAACGCTGGCCGGAGTAGGCCAGCAGTTGCCGACACAGCTCGGCGGCCTGCTCCGCCGCGGCGTCGATCTGAGACAGGTGCTCCATGGTGTCGAGGTTGTCGGCGTGGTCTTCGCTGAGCAAGGATGTCGCGCCGATGATCCCCATGAGCATGTTGTTGAAGTCGTGGGCAATCCCGCCAGCGAGGATCCCCAGGCTCTCGAGGCGCTGCGCCTCGACCAGCCTCTGCTTGAGCACGGCTTTCTCGGCGACCTCGCGTTCGAGTTCTTGGCGGGTGACCTCGGCCTCGGTGACGTCGATGCAGGCGCCGATGTAGCCCACGAACTCGCCGGCCGTGTCGTAGCGCGGCGTGCCGCGATCTCGGATCCAGCGGAAGGCGCCGTCGTGTCGGCGTAGCCGATATGTGACCTCGAAGACCTCCTGTTTGGCCAGTGCGGCTCGGTAGTCTTCCTCGACCCGGGCGCGGTCCTCTTCGTGGAGGCTGTCCGGCCAACGATCGCCCTGTTCTTGCTCGAGCGCGCGACCGGTGAGCTCGAGCCACGCGGTGTTGAACCATCCGCAGCTGCCGTTGGGGTGCGAGACCCACATGGGGGTGGGCGCCAGCTCCATCAGCTCCCGCAGGCCCGCGATTCCATCGGCCGGTTGGATCGAGGTGTGCGCTTGGGTGGTGACCTTGGCGGGGCAGTCCGCCCGCAGGGCGTGGCCCGCAACGGCGCTGGCGCCGGCCTTCGCCCACTCATTGGATACCGGCACGAAGTTCATGATGACACGCAGGGTAGTGATGGCAATGGGCCCCTGACGCGCGCCAACGAGCAAGGCGTGCAAGGAAAGAGCGGTCGCGACCGGGGGCGCCGAGATCTGGGCCATGACTACACGGCTTCACCCGAGCGATGTCCGGCCGTCTCTTCGAGCTCGTGTCGATCCGGTCCTGTGAACAGAGGCGTCGACCTGGCCCACAGCGGTCCGGTTTGTGATGCAGGTGTCTCGAACCATCACTGACAATGTTCTCAGCTCCCCGTCGACCGGTAGTGACGAACACCCAATCGCCACAGTCGAAGACACAACAACAAGAACGCGAGGCCGATGAGCGGCGATATCCACGCAAGCCACCACGGGCCGATGGTCTGTGGCCGACCCAAGATCGCGAGTCCGGGCACATAGTTGACGAACACCAGCGGGACCACGAAGGTGAACACCGAGCGAAAGCCGTCCCGGTAGATGGACATGGGGTATTGCGTCGTCTCGACTCCGCCGTACGTCACGGTGGCAAAGATCTCGAGACTCTCCACGGTCCAGAAGGCAGTGGTGGCCTGGAGGATGAACAGGCCCGTGAACACGCATGCCCCTCCGATGATGGCCGTCAGCAGCAGCAACAGGCGAGATCCGGCATCCAGTAGCCCGAGTTCGACGATCGCGTAGCCGAGCACGGCGAGCCCCTGCAACAGCCGACCCAGTCGCACCAGCTCGAAGTGTTGAGCGCACACTTGAAACGCGGTACCGCGGGGGCGAAGGAGTAGGCGATCGAAGTCGCCTTTGCGGACCATCTGCCCAAAGGCCTTGAAGCCACGCCCCACGGCCTCCGAGATCGCAAAGGCAATGTTGGCCATGCCGTACAGCAGCGCGACCTCGGCCAGGCGCCACTGCTGCAGATGACCAAAACGGTCGAACAGTGCCCACATGCCGAAGAACTCGACACCGGTCATCAACAGATGGCCGATGGTCAGCATCACCACCGAAGCGCGATACTGGAGCTGACTGCGGATGGAGGTCGCAAAGTACCGGCCGTACAAGCGAAGGGGTTCGAGCGCGCTCATGGGTCACCCTCCGTGCACGACGACGTTGCGAAGGGCACGTCGCAAGACAGCCCGGCCTGCGGCGGCGATGAGGATCGTCCACAGCAGCTGATGACCGATGGCGCCCGCGATTGCCTCGGCAGGCAGATGACCGAGGTAGATGCGGATGGGCGTGTCGAGCAGCCCGCGAAACGGCAACACCTCGAGGGTGGGCTGGAACCAGTCGGGGAGCAACGACAGCGGAACGATCGCCCCCGACATCAAGTTGACGACCGACAGGGTGAGGGTGTGGAGGCCACGGCCGCTGATGGTCACGAGCATGGCGACCGACAGCAACGTCGTGAGTGCGGCGGACAGGGCAGCGGCGGCGGTCACCGACAGCACGAATGCGACGGCGGTGGTGGGGCTGGCCGGAGCCCCCATGCCGAACAGCAGGTAGGCGGGCACCAGCATCGGCACGCTCCGCAGCAGTACGGGAGCGGTTCGGAGTGCGAACGCTCGCGCGTACCACAGCCCGTACACATCGACCGGGCGCATGAGCTCATAGGCCACGTTGCCATCGCGAATGATCTGCTCGATCTCGCCGTCGAGCTGCCACGGCAACAGGCGGAGAATCGCCTGCGTGAGCCACACATAGGTGATGAGCTCCGCCAACGCCATCGGCTTGGGCGCGGTGCTCGAGGTGTAGAAGGCCGTGAAGATCATGATCCGCACGAAGCCCCAGAACACCTGGGTGAGCAGTCCCGCGGCCGCGGCCGCGCGGTACTGCAGCAGCGCCCGGAAGCGGGCCTTGAAGATCGCGAGGTAGGGCCTCACGCGGGATCCTCCTGGGCGTCGTCGTACAGTTTGGCGACGATTTCCTCGATGGGTGACTTCTCGACCAGGAGGTCGCGGACGGGGTGCTGCTCGGTGACGCGGGCGATGAGCTCCGCCGTCGACAGTTGCTCGGGGTCGAACGCGAGCACCACCTGGCCACCGTTGCGGGACACGACAGTGGCGCCGTCGATCGACAGGGGGGCGTCGTGCTCCAGCTCCAGGGTCAGCCGTCGCTCCACGCCCACCCGGGCCCGCAGCGCCTCCAGGTCACCGTCGCAGAAGATCTTGCCTCGATCGATGACGACGACCCGCGAGCACAGCGCCTCGATGTCGTCCATGTCGTGGGTGGTGAGGATGACGGTGGTGCCACGCTGCTCGTTGAGCTCGCGGATGAACTTGCGCACGGCCAGCTTGGCGGAGGCATCGAGCCCGATGGTGGGCTCGTCGAGGAACAACAGACCCGGCGCGTGGAGAAGGGCGGCGACGACATCGCAGCGCATGCGCTGGCCCAGGCTCAGTTGCCGCACGGGGGTGTCGAGGATCGTGCTGATGTCGAGCGCGGCGACCAGTTGTTCGAGCCGTGGACGGTAGTCGCTCGGCTCGACCCGGTAGATGTCGCGCAACAGCTCGAAGGACTCGACGACGGGCAGGTCCCACCACAGCTGTGTGCGCTGACCGAACACCACGCCGATGTGGGCAACGTGCTCGATCCGCTGACGCCAGGGGACCCGGCCCGACACTTCGCATCGTCCCTCGTCGGGCACCAAGATCCCCGAGAGCACCTTGACGGTGGTGGACTTGCCCGCGCCGTTGGGCCCGATGTAGCCGACCAGCTCGCCTGCCTCCAACGAGAAGCTCACCCCGTCGAGGGCCTTGACGATCTTGTGGTCGCGACGAACCACGCCCACCAGCGCCCCCAACGTCCCACGGCGGCGGCGGGCTACCGTGAAGTGCTTGCGGAGGTTCTCGACGATGATCTGGGCCATGGGCTCCCGGAGGGCGCGCACGGTACTGCGAAACGGGCGGGGTTGGGAGCAATCCCTTCGAGTACGGCTCGAGTTCGTCGGGGGTGGGCCGCGGCTCGGCCGTCGGTCGGCCTGGTACGCTCCACGGTGATGCCGGGCAAGACCACCGAGGACGCGGCGCAGGGCGCCAGCGCGTCGGTGGACCCCCACGATGCGACCCAAGGTGGAGGGGGCGGCGCCGACGGTGACGAGCCGCTGGACGACGAAGACGACGACTTCGATGACCTCGACGACCTCGGCAGTTTGCTCCGCAATGTCGCGCGGGCGCCGTCGATCAAGACCCTTGGCGGCGAGGAACAGACCCTGCCCGAGGGGACGATCATCGACGAGGTGTTCCGGGTGGTGCGGGTGCTGGGCCGCGGTGGAATGGGCGTGGTGTATCTCGCCGATCATCTGCGGCTGGATCGCCCGGTGGCGCTCAAGCTCCATGCCGCGGCCCTGGGGAGCACGGGGATGGGCCGGCTGCTTCGCGAGGCCCGGACCCTGGCCAGGCTCGTCCACGACAACGTCATCACGGTCTACGACGTGGGCACCCTGGAGGGTCAGGTCTACATCGCGATGGAGTACGTCGACGGGGGCACGATCCGCGACTGGGTGAAGCGATCGCCTCGCACCCCCGCCCAGATCATCGATGTGTTCTTGCAAGCAGGGCGGGGGTTGGCGGCTGCCCACGCCGCGGGGCTGGTGCATCGCGACTTCAAGCCCGACAACGTGCTGATCGGCGCCGACGGGCGGGTGCGTGTCGCGGACTTCGGTCTTGCCCGACTTGCCGACGACTCGGAGCACAGCGCGTCGGACTCCGTGGCCGAGCGGGTGTCCGAGCCGTCGATCGGAATGGTCAGCCTCACCCAACAGCGGCTGACCACGACCGGGGCGCTGGTGGGGACGCCAGCGTATATGGCCCCCGAGCAGCATGACGGAGCCCCCGCCGACGCCCGCAGCGATCAATTCGCGTTTTGCGTATCGCTGTACGAGACGCTCTTCGGCGAGCGCCCCTTCCAGGGGGAGACATGGGCGCAGCTGGTCGCGAGCATTGCCCAGAGCGACGGAATCGAGATCCCGACCGATCGCAAGGTCCCCACCCGGGTCCGTCGGGGGCTCACACGGGGGTTGGCCCACGACCCGGGGCAGCGCTACCCGTCCATGCTCGCGCTGTTGCGTGCGATCGACCGTCGAGGTCCGTCGGCGCGGCGCGGATGGTGGGCCGCGGGATTGATGGCGATCGCAGCGAGCGGCAGCGTGTGGTTCGCTGCGGTCGGCACCACGACCACCGACTGTGCATCGGGCGGTGACGAGATCGCGAAGGTCTGGGGGGACAGCCAAGGCGAGGCCCTCGAGCGGTCGTTGACGTCGAGCTCGGCTCCCGTGGGGGCAGCGGTGGGGCCGCGCGTCCGAGCACGGCTCGACGAATACGCCGAGGGCTGGGCGACGGCATATCGGGAGGCGTGCGAGGCCACGTGGCTCGCCAAGACCCAAACGGCACCGGATCTCGACCGTCGCATGGCCTGCCTCGACGGGCGGCGCAAGGAACTGGCGGCGCTGGTGAGGGTGCTGAACGAAGAGGGCGAAGGTGTGGTCTTCGAGGCCGATGCCGCCGTGCTCTCCCTGTCACCGTTGGAGCCGTGTGCGGATGTCGATGCCCTGCGCCGGGTCGAGCCGATCGCAAAGGCCGATCTCGCCGCGGCCGGCGAAGTCGAGCGCCTGACCGCACGAGCCAAGAGTCTCAACCAGGCCGGGCGCTACGCACGTGCCCATGATCGTGCACAGCAAGCGTTGACCGACGCGCAGGCTCTGGGCTACGCGGTGCTGGAGTCTCCGGCGCAGTACTGGCTGGGTCACAGCATCTTGCGGGATGCCAAGGACGAAGCCGCGGCGGAAGCGTTCGAGCTGTCGGCTACGCGGGCCATGGAAGCGGGTGATGATCGCTTGGCGCTTCGTGCCGCGGTGGAGCTCATCTATGTGCACGGCTACCGCTTGGAGCGTGTCGATCAAGCGGAACGCTGGCTTCGCCAGGCCGATTCGCTGCTCGCTCGTGTGGGTGCCGCGCAGGTCGATGTGCTCGCGCGACGCCATCTGTACGAGGGTCTGTTTCGACGTCGTCAGGGGCGCCATGCCGACGCGCTCGTCGCCATCGACCGGGCGTTGACGCTCCTGGACACCGAGCCCGACTCCGTTGGGTTGCGCAGGGCTCGACACAGCGCCCTGGGGGCCAAGGCCGTCACGTTGTCGCAGCAGGGCAAGCACGCGCTGGCCGTGGCGACCCACGCGGAAGCGCTCGCGTTGGCCGAGGCACTGTTCGGTCCGGACCATCCCCTGGTCGCGGTGGAGCTCAACAACGCTGGTGCGGCGCGGCTCCAGATCGGTGAGCTCGAGGCAGCGGAGCTGATGCTGCTGCGTGGACTGCAGATCCGGGAGGCCAACTTCGGGCCGGGTCATCGCAGTGTGATCGAGACGACGATCAACCTCGGACACGTCCTGCGGGAATCGCAGCGGTACGACGAAGCGGCCACGCTGCTCGAGCAGGTGCAGCCCTACGTCCACGACGTTCCGGCGCGCGTAGGGGTGACCGTGCGTGCGTCGTTGGCCGGCGTGGAGCTGCTGCGAGGAGACTACGCGCGAGCCGAGGCGCTGTTTCAGGCCGCGTTGGCGCTCGGTCTGGAGGAGTGGGATCCCGACCAGCCCAACATCCTCAACGTGAGGAGCAATCTGATCGCGCTGTACAATCGACAGGAGAGCTGGTCCGACGCCGAGGCTGCCGCCAAGGAGGCGCTCGCGATCATCGAGGCCTCGGAGCACGAGGGGCTCGGAGCCGCCGCCGCCTACATCGGCCTCGAGCTGGGTACCGCGCTCACCGGTCAGCAACGCTGCGCCGAGGCGAGGCCGGCGTTTACCGCTGCGCTCGATCCGATGCGCCGGGCGATGGGGCGGACGCATCCTCACAACCAGGCGCTGCTCCACGGCCTGGCCAACTGTTGGTTCGAAGAGGGCCACCCCGAACAGGCCGAAGAGGTACTTCGCCAGGCGCTACCGCTGCTGTCACAGGTGACCGGTGAGGAAAGGGCCTCGTCACACTTTCTCCTGGCTCGGATCCTGTGGGCGCGAGGGTCCCGAGACGAAGCCAGACGGCTCGCCGAGCAGGCTGAGGCCGAATACGCGGAGATCGCGTCCGACTCGAACGCCGAGGTCGTGGCGTGGCTCGCCCAACACCCGGTCTGACCGGCCGAGATTGTTTGTAATGACCGCCGGCTTGAGGCAACGAAGCTCAGACGGATGCCTCGTTCACCCTCGCAGCCCGCGTTGTCGCGTCCCATCGACCTCGCACAGCGCCGTGCCGCTCGGCGGGGCGAGGCGCCGATGTCCGCACCCACCGCCACTGAGGCGCTCGTCATGCGGGCACAGCGCGGTGACCTCGGCGCGTGGTCGGAGCTGTATCAGCGGTACTTCGATCCCCTGTTTCGGCACACCTGCTACCTCACCGGGGATCCGCCCTTGGCGGAGGACTTGGTCCAGGAGGCGTTTGCCCGCGCGATGACCAGCGTGGCCAACTACGACGGGCGGGCGAGCTTTGCCACGTGGTTGCGAGCGATTGCTCTCAACGTCGTGCGGATGCACTGGCGCCGGTCCAAGACCACCGATCGCATCGTCGGTGATTTCGAGCAGATGCAACATCTCGCTCCACCCAAGGGGCTGCCCGATCAGCTCCACGCCCAAGACCAGCGCATGCGGGCGGTCTACGAGATCCTGGCCACGATGCCGGACCACCTCCGCGAGGCGTTCGTGCTGCGCGAGCTCGAAGGACTGCCGACCCGCGAGGCGGCGGAGCAACTGGGGATCTCGGCCGGCAATCTGGCTGTCCGCGCCACACGGGCCCGGCAACGCATTCGCGACGAGCTCGTTCGCCGCGGGTGGTTGGGCGAGGAGACCCGGACGTGAACACGGCCGAAGCATGGGTGGACGACGCCCGAGCGGCGCTGGACCGGCACATCGTGGCGGCCAAGGCTCAGCCGGATTTCCTCGACGTGGTCACCCGGGCTCACGCGCTCGACCCCGAGGCCGTGTCGAGCCAGATGGTCGACGATGCCGATGCGCTGGCGTTGGCACGGGACACCGACGAAGAGCCTGCGGGGAACGACCCGGTGCAGGCCGATCTCGACCAGTGGCTGGGTGATGTCCGGGCTGCCGTCGATCGCAGGGTCGAGGCGCGACGCCAAGGCCCTGCTCCAGCATTGGTCGTGCCCGCCCGAGACCGCCGCGCGTGGTGGTGGGTGGGTGGCGCTGTCGCAGCCGCGCTGCTACTGGCGGTGGGAGTGGGACCCTTGATGCGTGCCGTCGACCGCGGTGGCGACACGACCCCGGGGCAGGCACTGCACTCGAGCGAGCCGATGTCGACGACCGGAGCGTATGAGCCGATCGAGCAGACTTCGCCGCGCATGGAGACGCAGCCCACCGAGGTTCGCAAGGCGGTGATTCGACCCGAGGCCGTACCCGAGCTGGAGGTGGAACCCGAGCCCGAGCCCGAGCCCAAGCGTGCCGTGTCTCGACGTGACCGTCTGGCGGCGCTGGCCGATCGAGCGCAGGCTCATTGGCAGGCGGGGCGCCGAGATGAAGCGGGTCGGCTGTTCTCCAAGATCGTGGCCGAGGGGGGTCGTAGCCGAGCGGCCGAGATGGCGTTCGCCGATCTGTTCACCCTGGCGCATCAGGCCCGAGACACCGCCGCGCAGCGCAGCTGGTGGAAGCGATATCTGCGACGGTTTGCGCGTGGTCGGTTTGCCGACGATGCGCGTGCGGGGCTGTGCCGTACCGTCGCGTCGGCCAAGCGTGCCGCGTGTTGGTCGGAGTATCTGCGGGACTTCCCGCGTGGCTCTTTCCGGGCCGAGGCTCGGGCGGTGACGGGAGACCCCACCCCATGATCTCGCGTTGGTCTTGTGTTGGATTGTTGGCCCTGCTGGTGGCGTGCTCGGTGCGTGAGCATGTGATCGAGGTCGGGGAGACGGGCGAGGATCACGAGACCGAGGAGGACGAGAGCAACGGGCCTCCTCCGGGAGACGACGACTCGATGCCCCCGCCCGGAGGCGATCGGGGCGAAGGGGAGACCGAGGCCGGAACGACGAGCGACGCCGACGCAACCGATGGTGACCAACCGTGCGAGACCGACGAGTGCACGACCGGTGACATCGAGCCGACCGATGATGATGATGGAGTCGGACGATCCGACACTGACACCGACTCGGACTGATCGCGTTCGGTTCTTCTTCTGGCATCCCCGCGATGGTGCGTAACGAACGGGGACCTCGAGCAACAAGGGTGATGAAGACGGCGACCCGAGGTTGCCACTGCCCAAGAGACGAACGAACCCATGCTCGATATCACCAAACTCATTCGTAAGTTCAATGTCCTGCTCAGCGCCAGCGCCCTTGCAACCCTTGGTCTGTCCGGTTGCGATCTCAATGTGAACAACCCCGGCGAGGGCGAGGTGTCCGAGCAAAACGGCATGGACGAGGACGGGGCCGAGGGTGAGGGTGAGGATGAGGACGAGGGAGAGTGCGTCTGCGAGGATGAGGACGAAGACGGCGAAGACGACGATGGCGACGCCGACGATGAGGACGACGGCGAAGGAGACGCGGGCGTCGACGATGAGGATGACGAGGACGCCGACGATGAGGATGACGACGGTGAGGATGACGACGACGACGGCTGCGGCTGCGATGACGGCGAAGATGATGACGGCGAAGATGATGACGACGATGACGAGGACACCGACGGCGAGGACACCGACGACGGTGACGGCGACACCGAGGGCGAGGACGGCGAGACCGACGAGGATCCCGCTGGCGAAGGCTGAGCCCCACCGCTGCCACCTCTAGGCCCTTCCACCGAACGAGCCCGGGCCACGAGCCTGGGCTCGTTCCCGTCGTGGGCCTGCTGACCCCATCCCCGACCATCTCGCGCTACTCTTCGCTTCGTTGACCGTGCTGACGCTCTTGCTTGCGATCGTGGCTGTGGCCCCTGAGCCCGAGCCCGCACCGACGTCCGCTCCGGTCGACGCGCAGCCGGACGACCGTGGCATCACTCTCGACCGCGGCTACCTCCGTGTCATGGGTGTCGACCGCTCGGCGCTGGTCGATGCTCTGTCGCCCCGTGTGCCTCACCTCGACTTCGAGCAGTTCGAGGCCGCGGCCGATGTGCGAGAGGAGGGCTTGGCGGCATTCGTGGAGCTACGCCCCGAGCCGCAGGGCGTCGATGCCCAGCGCAGCGGCTTCGTGCTGACCATCGTCGTCTCCGACGGTCGCGCCTTCGATCGCCAGATCGAGACCGATCCCGACGAAGAAGAGACCACACGGGTGCTCGCGAGCACCGTGGCCAACCTGCTCATCGCGATCGAAGCGGGGACGATCGAGGCCGATCGTGGGGATGTGCCCCTGCCAATCGTGGCGGCGCCCGTATGCCCGACCTGCGAGTGTCCGGCACCGGTGACCTGCCCCGTCGTCGAACCCACCCCGCCGAAGAAGGCCCCGCCTGCGCCCATTCCCCCGGCGATCCAACTCGGTCCGGTGGTGATCCCGACGATGACGGTGGGACTGGGGGCGCCGATCGAGGCCGATCGTTTCGCAGGGGCGGGCGCCACCGTGGGTCTCCATGCCCGGCTGAGGCGCGGTGCGTTCTTCGGAGTCGAGGTACGCACGATCGGCCGAGGCGAGGCGTTGGGCACCCAGCTCGTTCGGTTTCGGGGCGCGGTGGGAGCGGGCTACCGCCTGCGCCGGGGCGCATGGTCGTTGGGCGCTTCGCTGTGGGGGACGGTCGAACCCTGGCGGATCCGCGGTGCCCCCATCGACCCGCCCCCGGCTCCGATGTGGGGCCTGGCCGCCCGAATACAGCCTGCGCTCGTGCACAACGCACGGGGCGGTCGTCCCTTGGCGCTGACCATCGGGCCGACGTTCGAGTTGGGGATGAGCGGCATGCTGGACGGACAGGGAGCCCAGGTCGGCTTGGTGAGCTCGACGTTCGATGGACGAGAGTTCACGCGGATGCGGGTCGGTGGGCTGGAGTTTTCGACCGGTCTGTCGGCGACGCTGTGGTTCGGGCTTCCGCGTCCGTCGCGGTGAGTCGATCACGACGTCGTGATCGGCGACCAAGCCCAAGCGCACCGAGGCGCTGCCGCTGTCGGTGGTAGGCCGGCTCGGGTCAGCGGCGGCCGGAACGTCCGGGGGCCTCGAGCCCGAGCACCAGCGCCACGGCGTCCTCGCCCCGACGGTGCAGGAGCAGCCGATCGGGGGCCAGGGGCGCAGGCTCGATCGACAGCCGTCCTTCGATGCGCGCCCGTTCGCGAAGCTGCTCGCGGTCGAACACCTCGATCGCTTCGCCGTCGTGCGTGAGGATGTGGCCTGCGGTCACGGTGTGGGCCCGCAGGGCGGTGAACGGCAGCTGTCGGGTGAGGCGGCCCTCGTCGTCCACTTCGCGAAGATCTCGGCCGATCAACACGAAGCCCCCGGCGGGGTCGCGCCAGATCTCTTCGTCGCGTCCGGCGAGCACCCGACCGGTGATGGCACCACGGGCGGGATCGATGAGGGCGTAGATCCTGCGGTTGCCCGTCGCGTGGGCGTGGCGGATGGGCGCGTCGGCGAGCAGAGGAATCTGTCTTCGCGGCAGTCGCAGGCCCCACGCAACGTTGCCCGTCGCAGTGGAGTAGGCGCTCAGGCGCCACCGACCACCATGGTGGCGGGCGACGACCATCAGCTCGCCCATCGCGTGGGCCTCGAGGCGACCGACGCCCAGTGGTCGTGTCCATCGCAGCTGACCGGTGTCGCACTCGTGCAGGTGCAGCTGGGGCGCATCGGCGTCGAGGACCCAGCACGCCCCGTCGTCGGTCATCCCCGCGCTGGGCTCGTCCGCGGGCATTGGTTGCGCCCACTGGCGCTCACCCGTGGTGGCGTCCAGGCCGATGAGCGAGGGCATCGAGCCCGCCGGCCGCCCAGTCTCGTCGGTCCGCGGAACGTTGGCGATGATGGCAATCGTATCGAGGTGGCGGCCGAGCAGCGAGGGCTCGGGGCTGCACTGGGTGTCGTGCTCCGAGGGATCGTCGGAGTCGATCGACAGCCGGATCTCGGTCGACTCGAAGTACTGACCACGCGGCGCCCCGTTGTCGCAGTCGAACGCTTGGATGCCGCACGGTCCCACCCACGCGCACGCGTCGCGACGGTGCTCCATGGTGTGGGAGTAGGGCGGCCGGCCGTCGATCGGGGCGGGGTGTTGGCCGAGCACGCGTCCCCGCGCACCCTCCACCACCAGGGCGCGGTCGAAGTCGTGAACCACGACACGGTCGTCCAGGCCATGCAATCGGGCTCCCGCACGAACCGGCAGCTCGATGCGCCACCGCGGCTCGCCATCGCGCCAGCCGATCGCACCCATGTGTTCACCATCGGGCTCGAGCACCACGAGGTTGCCCTGGGTCACGACGGCCGCCGTCGCTGCCCCGGCCCAGGCGACCGTGATCCCCGAGCCAGGATCGGTGAGCACGCGGGGTGGATCCCGTGGCGTGGCCGGTGGCGTTGGCGGTGCGGCAGGCTCGGGTGTGACCTCGGGCTCGACGCGGGGGGCGGGCTCGGGCGCGGGCACCGGTCGTGCCGCGCCTCCCGTGGTGCAGGCCGCGAGTGCGACCAAGCCCAGCCCCTGAAGTCTCATGAACTGGAGACCAGCACCGTCAGGCCGCCATCGACGGTCGAGACGACGATGTCGGCTACCCCATCCGCATCGAGGTCGCCGACGTCCAGCCCAGAGGGACTGCCGCTGACGGGCACGCGGGCGCGAACGCCCCAGTGTTGGCCGGTCTGCTCGACCACGACGATCTCATCGGCGCCAGCGTTGGCGACGAGGAGCTCGAGCCGGGCATCGCCCGTGATGTCCGCGGCAACCACATCGACGGCTCCAGCTCCCGTCTGTACGAACAGGATGCGCTCCAGCTGATGAGGCTGGGCTCCGGCGAGCAGCATGTGCACACCGCCGCGGGCATGGTCGGCAATCACCAGATCGCTGGTGCTCTGCTCGGTGAGACGGCCGGTCCATGACCGTCGCAGCTCGGCTCGTCGTGCCGCCTCGGCCAGCGTCAGCGAGACGTCCGAGCCCTCGGGGGGATCGGCTGCACCCACGGCGGTCGACAGCTGGTGCGGGTCGGCCTCGGCGATGGCGAGCGTGGTCACGTGGCCATCGTGCGTAGACCGCAGCAGCCGCGGCGGACCCTGCGTACGGGCGATGACCAGGTCGTCGGCGCCGTCGCGGTCGAGGTCGGTCACACCGAGCGAGGTCGCGCCCAGACCCGAGGCCTCACGGACCGCGAGCCCAAACCCGCCGCGACCGTCGCCCAGGCGAATGCTGTGGGTTCCGTCGGTGTTGATCGTCGCGACGTCGAGCTGGCCATCCCCATCGAAATCGCCCAGCCCTACATCCAAGGCGCCGCCGCCGGTTGGATAGTGGTGACCGTCGTAGCAGACCTCGCCGGGCACCCGATCGGCGTTGCCACACTCACCGGTCACGGCGGTGGGTCGGGTATCGAGGGCCAGCTCGGTCGAGCCGTTGTCGATGAGCCCGTAGTAGAGCGACAGCTGAGCGTCGTGACCGAGCACCGTGGCAGAGGGCTCGTCGAGCGCGAGCCGAGGCAGCGATGCCCAGTACCCGCGGTCGTCGATGTAGTCGTTGAGATGGATCGCCGAGACTGCGACTCCGCCGGTGTTGGCGGGCAGGACCCGGCGGTAGGAGACCTCGACATCGACCATGAGCTCGATGTCGGGCTTGACGCGATAGGCGGGCCCGAAGATCGCAGGAGGCGCGTCGCTCGGGAAGATGACGATCTCTTGGTCGCCCGTGAACGCGCCTGGCTGGAACACCAGCGTGAGCACCTCGTCGTGGGAGCTCACCAGGCCACCGGCCGCGCCGATCGTCTTGCGCACGAGGTCGGGAGGATCGTCGGCGCAGGCCGACAGCGGCAGCAGCAGCCCGAGTGCCGGCATCCATCCGTGCCATGAAGAACGCGTGCTCACGGAGGAAGAAGCTAGCAGGCCCCCGTGGCAGGCTCCACGGCTGGCGCGCTGCAATCGGGATCGACCGAGCCGATGCGCCAGGCGGTCGGAAATTCGGCGCTCTGGCTCCATTGGGGGGCGGTGCAGGGCGGGCACCGTTGGGGGGTGGCGCAGGCGGCCGCGGCTCAGTCCAGCGAGCCCAGCGGCAACAGACCCGCGCGGAACAACTCGAGCACGCTGACCACATCGCGGTCCTGGGCGCGATCTTTGGTGAGCCGGGGAACCAGCTGACGCACCGCCCCATAGATCGCGCTCGCACGGCGATGACAACCCTGACCGTCGCGAAGGTCGACCGCCTGGCACATGGCCAGCGCGACGATGGCCGCCACCGACTCGGTCACCGACAGCGCGCGGAGGCAATCGATAGCCGACAGCTGGGCCGGGCATGGGAGGTCGTGGTCGTGGCCAAAAGCGGTGAGGAAGCCCGTGCCGGGCAACGCGTGCTTGCGGGCCTGGGCGACGAGGCCGGAGACCGTGGCCCGCATCGAGCGAAATCCATGGCGTCCCACTGAAGGGTCGGCGACCAGGTCGCGGTTGAGGCCGCGGCTGGCATCGGGGTCGCAGACCAGCGCGAGCAGCCGGGCCATCAATCCGACCACCGCTGCGATCGCGCTGCTGAGACCGTCGAGGGCGAACGCGACCTGGCCCCCGTAGCTGTTGCCGCCGATCAGCAGCTCGCCTGTGGTGGGATGGACGATGGGCGCATCGCTGACGCTCGAAAGCTCCACCTCGAGCACACGCTCGGTACGTCGAATCGCGTCGATCAGCAGGCCCAACAGCTGAGGGGCGCAGCGGAGCACGCCGGGGTCGGTGGAGCAGCCTTCGCGTGACCGACCGCCGTACTCGATGTCGTCGCGCAGCCACTGGGCAGCGGTGCGCGTGCCTTCGTGCGGCTTGAGTGCGTCCAGGCGCGGATCGAAGTGCCCGGGGTTGCCGTGGGTCACGTCGTGGGCCATCGCGGTGAGGGCCGTGGCGAAGCGGACGAGCCGACGGCCCCGCTCCCACGCGAGGCAACCGAGACCCGTGGCGACCGAGGTGCCGCTCATGATCGCCATCGCTTCCTTGGGCCGCAGCTCCACGGGCGACAGCCTTGCTGCGCGTAGACCTTCGCTGGCCAGCACCACGCGACCGAGGTAGCTCACCTCGCGGTGGCCGGTCATCGCGGCGGCCACGTACGACATCGGGATCCGACCTCCGTCGCTCGAGCCGGGTGTGGAGGCCGGGATGCGCGGCAGCACCCGCAGGTTGAGCAGCTCGCACATCAGCTCCAGCACCTGGGTTCGCACCCCGGAGTACCCGCGCGCCAGCACGGCCAACCGGGCTCCGATGACCGCCGCCGACTCCCGCTCGCGCAAGATGGCCTCGGTCGCGGTGGCATGGCGCTGCATCAAGCCCGTGGCGGTGTCGAGCCGGCTGTCGTCCTCGCGGTCGAGCAACTCGATCACGGGCTGGCCGGCTTGTGCCTGCAGGCGAACGATCTCCGCTCCCCGCTGGAGCTGCGCCCGGTAGCCCTCGTCCGGGTTGAGCACCGCCCGATATCGGCCGTCGGCCAGCGCGACGATGTCGCCGGGCGTGATGTCATCCAGACCCAGCTGGAACAGAACGGCGCTTTCGTTGGCCATGAAGGTGGGCGGGAATCGAGGACGCCCGTTCCCGGGCTCCGCGACTGCGCAAATCGTACTAGGTTCGAAGCGTCGACGGGCCCCGTTGCTGCGGCCGCGACGTGCCCAGGGTGGCGGGACGGTGCCGTGGTAGGAACGTGGGGTCTGTTCGTCGTGTCGTCGCGTGCCGCTCAGCGATCTCACCTGGTCTCGCCCCACCCGAGGCGAACGGCTGCACGTGGGCGACGATGTGGCAGACGAGCCCGGTGGCTGCGGTGGAGAGCCGTTCGGGCGGTGACCGCTGCCGCGGCCGCGGCGGTGCTCGGGTGTGGGGTAACCCCAGATCCGGAGATCGCCGACCAGTTCATGGAACGGATGAAGGGGGCCGGCAAGGGGTGGAAGCCGGTCAAGTGCCCCGGTCGTGCGGCCAAGATCGAGGCGCTTCGCGACATGGTTCCCCTGGTTCACGGCCTGATGGCGCGGGTGCGGACCTTCGATGCCCCGCTGCCGCCGCGCCTGCACGAGGACGTGATGGGCACGTCGTTGCTCGGCCGCGCCGACGACTACCGCTGCGTGTTCCAGGACTTCTTGCGGGTGGACTTGGATACGGAGCCCAACTATCAGGCCGCCGTGGCTCCGGCCGCGAACCTGTTCATGTACAAGGCGCGCTACCTCCTCGAAGACGGGGAGCACGAGGCGGGCTGGGCTCATGTCCGTGACGCGCTGGCGCTGTACCGCGATCCCATTGGTCCGGGCATGGGCGAGCATGCCAGCCTGGGCAACGTGCTCGCGGCGATGCGGTCGATGCTCGAGCTCCATCCTCCGCGCGCATCGATGCTGGCCGGGCTCATCGAGGCCGTCGACGCGACGCGCGTCTCGGCGCATGTGGCCTGCGCGGGTCTGCGACACGAGCTGCTGGCCCAGGCCGTGACCGGATTTCGCGTTCACTTCGACAAGCGCGAGAAGACGGCGATGGCCCGTCGCTTCGGCTTGGACTACGCGATGCTGTTGTGGCGCTCACCACTGCCCGGCAAGCTCGACCGCGCGGTGTGGAACGCCTTTCGCGACACCTACGATCACCTGATCTCCAAGTGCGCCGCGCAGCCCTACGGCATCAGTGCGCGGCAGGCCGCGCACGACCTCAAGCTGCTGCAGGTCTTGCACCCGCCCACGGGGGTGACGATGCAGGTGGCATCGGATCGGCTCAAGCGCCTGGGGGGGCTGCTCGACGGCCAGATCACGATGCTGGCGACACTGCACGCGCTCGACCTCCGGGCGACGCTCGGACGGCCGCCCACCACCGCCGAGCTCGCGCTGAGCTTCGGCCGACGGCCGCGCAACCCCTGGGATCGGGAGTCATATACGTTTGCGATGGCGCCGGGTGTGGTGTTGATCGGGCGGGGATCGCATCGCCACCAAGTGATCCTCCCGCGGCTACCGGGCTGAGCCCGCGGCGTCGTGGCGCGGTTGGTGAGTCGGATCGTCGACCGAGGAGCTGGGGGCGGGTTGACGGAAGCGCTTGGTCGGGTGGACCCGCTGCTGTGTTCGCCGGCGACAGCGGCTGTCATCCCGGCGCACGTCGTCGTTGTAGTAGTTGACCGAGTCGACGGCATTGCCCGCCGCACGATTGCGGTGCGCCCGTGCGCTGCCCGCGAGGATGATGCCCAGCACGCCCACGGCCAGGCCGGTACCCACGATGGCACCCGCGGCCTTGGGGTTGCTGTCGAGGAGCGCGAGGCCACCCAGGCCGCCCAACGACGCCACGCCGATACTGCCACCGGCCCAGGCCAGGCGTCGGGCATGGCGGCCGTGGCGACGGGCGGCGCGAGCGTGCACCCGTGCCCGCGGGACGCACTCGACGTGGTCTTCCAGCCCTTCGAACGCCGGCTCGGCCGCCAGTCGTTGTTGGTCGGCATACACCTGGAGCTCGTCGTCGTAGGCCAAGCCGAGCTGTCCCGGAGCCGTGAAGCCAGGACTCGCGTAGACCGAGCAGCCCGAGGCAGCGAGGCACACGGCGAGGATCATCGAGGAGCGGGTCATGGGCGAGGTTCCGGGAGGTCGAGGGAGGAAGACGCGGTGCATGCCTTTCGGGCGCGTCGGATCTGGTCGTTGCGCAGCCGCGTCGTCGTCAGCGCGCTCGCGTTGTCGCGGGGGCGACCAGCCGGAGCGAGGGCCAAGACCAGGGCCGTGCTCGCGATGGCGGTGGACAGGATGACCACGCCGATGATCGTCTGGGCGACGCCTGCCGCGTCGTCGTCGTCATCGTCGTCGTCGTCGTCGTGCAGCGACGCCGTGGCCCACAGTGGGGGGCTTGGCTCCGATCGTGTATCGCGCGCGGAGGCGAGCCCGGGCGGCAGCTCGACGAGTTCGTTGCCGATACAGTGCTCGATGGTCGGGGGTCCGACCATCTCCAGCCGATTGCCTCGCCAGACCACCCGGTAGTGGTCGGCGTCAGGCGGTACATAGGTCGACTGATAGCCGCAGGCCGTGCTCAATGCCAACAGGAGCGCGGCGGTGCGGCGTCTCCACGCCACGGATTCCATCGTACGGACACCGTACGCCGCAATCACCCTAGGCGCCCGTGCTCCTGGACACAGGTTGATCCCCCCCAGGGGTTTCCACCTGTGGCGACTGCACCACGGGATGGCGGCGATGCTGCGGTGGGCTCAGCCCACGGTCGTCGGCTCGTTGGAGTCGAAGTTCGCGGTCTCTTCGTCGAGCAGCAGTGTGGTGAGCTCGCCGAACGAGAGCACGTGGACGTCGGTCTCCACGTCGAGCTCGATGTCGGCGAGGTCGATCACCTGGGTCGTTTCGGAGGCCTGGGGAACCGCTGCGGGAGTGGAGCGCTCGGCCACGAGTGGGCGTGGGGTCGAGCTCGGTCGCGCCATGGATGAAGGTCGAAGGTTGCGCGTGAGGGGAAGCGGCAGCTTGGGCTGCCCCACACCCGGCGGACGCGGCAGCGCGGCGCGGCGTGGCGGGGTCGCTCGACGTGCGGGAGCGGGCCGGCGGGGTGGCGGTCGGCGAGGGGCGGGCGGCAGGGTCGGCATCGGGGGGTGGTCGGCCTGGGTTGGCGCCGCGCTGACCACCGAGAAATCGGCCATCCGCAACACCAGCGTGTTCTCGGCGTCTTCGATCTCCAGGATGTCGGCGTCGTCGAGCGACAACACTTCCTCTGCCTCCATGAGATCGGAGATGTTGAGCACCACGGTGCCCTCGGTGGTCGACGGCCGAGGTGGGGCCGAAGGCGCAACCGGACGCGGCGTGGCAAGAGCGGCAACGGCGTCGCGGAACTCCGTATCGTCGATCCGCCACCGGCGAGCCCGCTCGAGGATCTCCGAGGCCTGGGTCTGCAGCCCGGTCGCGCACAGCTCGGTGACGAGGCGCTCGAGCACCGACAGGGAGGTGGACATCCGGCCGATGACCGCGAACGCATGGGCCAGCGTCTCGTAGCCGATGGTGTCGCCGGGGCTGTTGCGCATGAGATCGGACAGCGTGACGACGGCCCGTTGCGGCTCGCCCATCCGTAGATACGCGCGGGGAAGCTCGCGGAGCGTCTCCAGGTGACGGGGGTCGAGCTCGAGGATCTGCTCGGCAACCTCCACGTAGCCACCCTCGTCGCCCGCGACCCGAAGCAGGCGACCGGCGTCGGCGAGGCAAGCCACGGCATCGGTGAACATGTGCTGGGCCTTGTACAGCTGGGCCAGTCGGCGACGTCCATCCGAGTCGTTGGGCGCCAGCGCAGTGCCTAGCTGCAGCATGTGCAAGCCATCGGCGGTGCGGCCCGCGGCGAGATGAACCTCGGCCGCCCGCGCGCAGAGGGCTTTGGCGGGCCGGCCAATGCGGCGGAGCATCTCGGCCACCGCCACGTAGACGAACTGACTCGCGTCCAGGTGCAGCACGCGGTAGCCGATCGCCATCGTCTCGCCATCGCGACGAGCGGCTGAATAGTCTTGGGCCACCCGCATGTACTCGGCGGCCGCAGCAGAGGTCTGGTTGCAGCGCACCAGACAATCGGCCAGCTGCATGCGAATGCGGATCTGGGTCGGGTCATGCGCCAGAGCGGCCGCATACAGGCGCGCCGCTTGGTCCGGACGGCCCCCTGCAAACCACCGCGCGGCCTCATTGACCAGGTTGTGGTTGGTGACCGGGGCCATCGCGTGGGTCGCAGGCGCGCTCGTCGTCGGTGTCATGTCCACCAGCTCTCCGAGGGAGAGACACCACCGATGCGATGATTTCCTACCGGACCTCACACTTTTTGCGGATCGGATTCAGACTAGGTCGGAGTTTCCATGACTTGGTCAACTTGGACCATGAACACCCTTGGATATTGAAGTAAGTTGGATTGCACCAAGGGGGTTCGACTCGCCGCGGTGGGGGCCTTGGAAGGAGGGCCCCGCCGAACTCAGCGGGCTGAACCAAGCAGACGGAGGGTCGCGTTGCGGTTGTGGGGATCGCGGCGCCACCCGTAGGAATGGAGCGAGGACGGGGACGGGCGGGGCTGCAGCAAGGTCTCGCCCGACCCCGTGCCGCCCGAAGCGAGCGACGGAGCGTTTTTGCGACGAGCAGGGGGAGGACGCGAGGTCGGGTCATCATCGGGATCGGGAGGACGAGCCTCCCCTGGGCCGACATCGATGGGAGAGATACGTCCGATGTCGGTTTCTCTCGGTCCGCCAGGACGATGAGCCATCCGGCCTCGTGTTCACCCCCTTTTTCGCTCTTCGCGAGCGGGTTTGACCAACCCGAGCCAGCAGCGTTTGATGGCGTGCATGGCTCGGACTGGCAATGCGTGGCCGATGGCCGTGGTCGTGGGCCTCGGCACACTGGCATGTCGGCCCGACGACGGCGCGGTCGGCCCCACGGGCTCGACCGGCGCGACGGCCACCAGTGACACCGCTGCGCCGGCGGACACGGTCGCGGACTCGACCGGTGGCACCCCCATGGAGCCCGTGCCTGGGCCTTGGGACCGAGGCTGGCCCGTACCCGCGGAGCCCCAGTCCGAAGGTGATCCCGCGGCGGGCTACCACGACCTGTTGCACACCGGGTATCTCAGCTGTGGTGTTCCCCAGGTGATCTGGCCGCTGGTACGTCCGTGGCTGGGTGGCTACGTGATGGACGAGACGATCCCCGGCCGCGAGGGGGACAACGCGACCATGGCCTACGACTGGACGGTTCACACCGCGCCGTCCGGAGTGCGGCTGGTTTCGCAAAATTGCTTGCAGTGCCACGCCGGTCGGTTCAACGGCGAGCTCATCATCGGCTTGGGCAACGCCGATCGCGACTTCACCTCGTCGACCTCCGAGCTGCTCGGGGGACTGCCGATCGCGGAGTTCGGGATCCAGGGGACGGTCCTGGCCGAGCTGACGAAGTTCATCGAGCGCACCCGCGGAATCGGGGACAACGCAGCGATGCGGACGATCGGCACCAACCCGGCCGAGATGGTGGCGATCTCGTTGGTCGCTCACCGCGATGTGAACACCCTCGCGTGGTCCGAGGAGCCCTGGTTCGACATCCCCGAGGTGCCCGTTCCTTCGGATGTGCCCCCGTGGTGGCGCTCGGCCAAGAAGAACGCACTGTTTTACAATGCCATGGCCCGAGGCGATCACCGCGGCACGATGATCCTCGTCACCGCCCTGTGTACCGACACTGTCGACGAGGCGATGGAGATCGCGTCGCACTTCGACGACATCCACGCCTACGTGCGGTCGCTGCAGGCCCCGAAGTATCCGTTCGCCATCGATGAGGCACTCGCGGCCGCGGGCGAGCCGATCTTCAACGCCGATTGCGCTCCCTGCCACGGAACCTACGCCGAGCAGGATGCCGACGAGTGGTTCCCCAACCTGTTGCTGCCGCTGGACGTCGTGGGGACCGACCCCGTCGTGGCCGAGGGCGGGACGCTGTGGGCACCCGAGCTGGTGCAGTGGTACAGCGCCTCGTACTACGGGTCGATCACGCGAATGGAGGTGGACGACCCCTTCACCGGATACCTCGCGCCGCCGCTGGATGGGGTGTGGGCGACCGGGCCCTTCCTGCACAACGGCTCGGTGCCCAACCTGGCCCTGGTGCTCGACAGCACCCGTCGGCCGACGTACTGGCGCCGCATCGACTTCGACTCGACCCACTTCGACGAGATAAGTCTGGGCTGGCCATACCTCGCGCTCGACTATGGTCACGAGGGGGCGAGTGCAGCCGAGTCGGTGCGGATCTACGACACCACGCAGTTCGGCCACGGCGCAGGAGGGCACACATTTGGTGACCACCTCTCGCCCGACGAGCGCACGGCGGTGCTCGAGTATCTCAAGACGTTGTAGGCAATCATCGCTGCTCGTCGGGAATGCGACGCTTGGCTGGCGCGTCGCGACCGAACAATGCGCACGATCATGGCGACGGTGATCTCGGGGCTGTTCCAATGTTCCGCCTGTGGCGAGCCTTCGCCGGCCAGGGGCGAGGCCGCAGCCGTGGTCGAGGCCGAGGACAGTCGGCCTGGCGCACCGGTTCCGGACCGGGCGGGGGCCATGGCGCGCCATGACCGAGCCCTGGAGGCGCTGGGCACCACGCGTCAGACTCTGGCGGCGCACTACCGTGAGGCGGAGTCGGAGGCCGAGCGCGCTCGGGTGCGGGAGCGTGCTCGCAAGGAGCTGGAGGCGGCGATCATCGAAGATGTGTTTCCCGCCTGGATGGGCATGCCATGGGGTATGTCGAGCACCAGCACCGCAACGCGACCGCATGAGACCGGCAAGACCATCGGGTGTAGCTACTTCGTGACGAGCGTCTTGCAGAGCGCCGGGGTGGAGCTGGAAAATCGCTACACGTTTGCCCAGGCGCCCGCGCTGCACATCCAGCGCTCGTTGGCGCCGCGGCGCGACGATCTCCACACGTACTTCAGCATTCCCGCGCAGCGCCTTCACGATGGCATCGCCAAGCTCGGCGATGGGCTGTACATCATCGGACTCGATACCCACGTGGGCTTCGTGGTCGTGCGGGGCGACCAGGTCCGGCTGGTGCACGCCAGCTACACCGACGCACGGGTCGTCACCGACGAACCATTGCTCACCGCCCGTGCCATCGAGAACTCGCGCCCCCAGGGGTACTTCGTGACCCCGCTGTTTCGTGACGGGCGCTTGATGGACATGTGGCTTCGCGGCCAACCGGTTCCGTTCCAACGACTCGGGGCGTGAACGTCGAGCCGGGCGAGGGGCTAGCGAAGCCCGCGGTGGGTCGCGGCCTCGGCCAGCTCGGTGTCGCCCTGCAGCCGAGCGATCTCGGCGAGCACCCGCCAGGAGGCGACGACGCGAGGGTGGTGGGGTCCCAGCACCTGTTCGAGCTGCGCTCGGGCCTCGCGGAGACGGTCGTGCGACTCGTCGAACCGACCCAGCCGCGCCAGCGCCCGCGCTTCGTCGGTTCGGTAGGTCGCGCGGCGTGGGTCGTCGGACTCGAAGGTGGTGTCGGCGAGCGCTCGCGCCAGCTGGGCATGCCGAAGGCTCTGGTCCAGGCGCCCGTGGACGAGGTCGAGCGCGGCGAGGTGGTGGTGTCGGGTGATCTTCAGTGCGTTGGCATGGGGCTCGAGGCGGCGCAGCGGGCCCTCGACCAGCCGAGCCCAGCGGTACCCGGTCTGTGGATCGCCCTCGGCCTGGACAGAGCCTTCGAGCAGGCCCAGGGTGGCCTCCGCCGCAGCCCGAGGGTTGTCGTGGGCGGTGGCGGCGACGAACGCCTCGGTATAGATGCGCTCGGCTTCGGCCGTCTGGTCGTCCAGCAGCAGCAGGGCGGCGAGCTCGAGGCTCATCGCGGCCAGCAAGGAGGCGTCGTCCAGCGCTCGGACCACCGGTTGTTGGGCCTGGGCCAGGCTCAGCGCCTGTGCATGTCGGCCGACCCGGCGTAGCGCTCTGATGTGGGCCAGCTTCTGGCGGGTTGCGACGAACGACGGGGCGCCGTCCGCAGCGTGGGTGGACGGCATGCTCGGCGGATGCGGATCATCGCGGCACGACGTCGGTCGGGGCAGCTGGGTCACCGCCTCGACCGCGTGTTCGATGATCGTCGCGTCGGGCTCCGCGAACAGCTCGATCAGCGCCACCACGTCTCGTCGCTGGGCGTCGAGGCAGGGCAGCGACGTGCGGGAGGACTGGGCGTCGAGCTCGGCGCATGTCATCGATCTCGCCTGCTGCCACTGTCGATCCCAGCGCTCGAGGGCCGCATCGATGCGCGACCAGGCCGGGTCCGAGGGAGCCTCGATGGCAGCGCGCACCCGTGTGCGCGCGCTGGCGCCCCATACCGTCGCGCCCGCGCCGAGGCCCTCACACTCCGAGCCCTGGGCGTTGCCCCATGCCAACACGCCCACCACGACCGCTCCCAACGCGACCGCGCCCGTGGTCCCTACGGCGAGCAATGATCCTGGCCTTCGTCGCGTGGCCGGCCGAGTGCAGCGCTCGAGCGCCGCCTCGAGCTGGGCCATCGATGCAAACCGTCGTGTGGCGTCCACCTGCAGCCCTCGGTCGAGTACGGCCCACACTGCAGCGGGGAGCGTGACGTGGGGTCGGGGCTGTCGCGAACCGGTGAAGATCTTGGTGAACAGAGCCGGGACCGAGTCCGCCACGAACGGACGCTCTCCACACAGGCCCTCGTACAGCGCGACGCAAAAGCTGAACTGGTCGGCGCGGCGGCCCCCGGCGTGCCCTCGGATCGCCTCCGGAGCCATGTACGCTGGGGTCCCCCCGAGCTTGCCGAGCATGCCCCGCTGAAGGTCCTCCTGGCTGAACGAGTCGACGGACTGCGGTCCGATCGACATCGCGATCCGATCGCGCAGGGGTTCCTGGACCCGGGCCATTCCGAAGTCGGTCACCTTCACCTCGCCATCGCTACCAACGAGGATGTTGTCCGGCTTGAGATCGCGGTGGATCACGCCCGCCTGGTGGGCGGCGTAGAGGCCTCGGGCGGCCTTGCAGTAGGCTTCGACGATCTGTGTCCACGACGGCTGCCGTTCGGCGAGCCACTGACGCATCGTGCCACCGTCCACCGGCTCCATCGCGAGGAAGATGCGGCCGTCATGCTCCCCTACGTCGAACACCGAGACCACGTGGGGGTGCGTGAATCGGGCCATCGTGCGGGCCTCCGCGAACAGGCGAGCCCGGTACTTGTCGGCCATGTCCGCGTGCAAGATCTTGAGCGCGACCGGACGATCGAGGTCGTGGTCCCGGGCAAGGAACACGGCGCCCATCCCTCCCGAGCCCAACCGTTCGATCACCTCGTAGCGGCCGATGCGGGTGCCGGGCTCAGCCAGACGAGCCCGCACGGCCGAGTCGCTGGGCGCCACACCACCGGACGCGCTCGGATCGGGTTCTCCGAGTGCCGGATCGGTGGTCACGTCGCTCTTCATCCGAGCGCATCCCCAGCTGTTTTCGACGGACGGCGTTCCACAACGAGTAACAACAGGAGACCGGAGGGGTCAGGGGTAACCTGACAGTTGGTTTTCCCCAATGAGGCAGTGCCAACCCAGGTCATTGTCATTCACCGGCCAGGTGCTTTTCCATTTCGTGCTCTTTCGGGGTTTGCGCCCCCCGCGACTTCTCAATGGCCAGGCTCACGATCGCGTGCTGAGATAGTCGGGATGTCGGCTCGTGGCGACGACCCTGCTGCACCCGTGCGGAGCGGCCATACCCCCCCTGCGGCGCTCGACGAACATCTGCGCGCCGAGGTGGCGGGTTTCGATCCCACCGTTGCGGTCGAGCGAGCCTGGACGCCCCCATCGAGTTGGTACACGTCACCCGCGGTGTTCGAGCTGGAACGCCGCGAAGTGTTCGGCCGTCGTTGGCAGCCGGTCACGCGGGCCGAGGGGCTGGAGCGGCCCGGGTCCTACACCAGCGGCTGCATGGCGGGTGAGCCGTGGGTGGTGGTGCGTGGCGAGGACGACTCGCTGCGGGCGTTGTCCAACACGTGTCGGCACAAGGGCCGCGAGGTGGTGCAGGGCCAGGGCCAGACCGATCGTCTGGTGTGTGGCTATCACGCGTGGACCTACGATCTGCACGGGCGTCTGCGCAGCGCTCCCCGTATGGCCGGTATCGCGGGATTCGATCGCGACACGATGTCGCTGCCGCGGCTGGGCATCGAGACATGGGGGCCATGGGTGTGGATCAACCCGTCGGTCGCGGCCAGCCCCTTGTTGCCCCGCGTCGATGCCCTCGACCACATGCTGGCGGGCACGGACTGGCACCACCTGCGTTTCCACTCTCGGGCCTCATGGACCCTCGAGTGCAACTGGAAGGTCTTCGTCGACAACTATCTCGACGGCGGCTACCACATTCCGCACATGCATCCGTCGCTCGACGCCCAGATCGACATGGCGTCGTATCGCACCGAGCTGCACGGCGAGTTCTCGGTGCAGACGGTCGATCCCACGCAGGCCCCCGGTGCCACGCCCAACGTCGACCCCACGCAGAGGATAGGGGCCGGGGCCATCTACGCGTGGATCTATCCCAACATCATGCTCAATCGCTACGGGCCGTGCCTCGACAGCAACCTCGTGGTGCCCTTGGGCCCCCACCGGTGCCGCGTGGACTGCGAGTTCTACTTCATGGACGACCAGGGGCCCGGTGCCCGCACGTTCGTCGAGCAGAGCATCGAGCAGGCCGCGATCACCCAGGCCGAAGACATCGCGATCTGTGAGTCGGTGCAGGTTGGCTTGGGCTCGCGACACTACGAGGTGGGTCGCTACGCGCCGCGGGTCGAACACGGCGAGCACCACTTCCATCGCCTGCTCGCCGCAGATCTGCGTGCTGCGGTAGGGCTATAGCTACGGTGTGGTGCTGCGGGGGGTGGGGATCGGTGCACCCACCTCGCTGGCCAACAGCCGGGCGGGCTCGTCGACCCCGGCTCGCTGCAGCAGCCCGATGACGGGGTGGATCACCGACGCCAGCAGTCCCATCAGCGCGTCGGGGTCGGGCAGGGCGAGCGCGGTCAGTTGCTGCACGCCGTCGCGGTACGCCTCGATCATCCGATACACGCAATACGAGGCCGCACCCGAGGGGAACAGCATGGCGTGGGCCTCGGCCAGCGCATCGTCCGAGCCGTGGACACGCGGGCACAGCTGCTCGAACCGCGCGCGACCGTCGTGTGGCGCGGTGCAGGCGTACAGCAGCGCGAGGTTGTTGCGGGGGCGTGCCCAGTCGGCGCTGGCGGGGCTCGCCAAGGCGTCGCGCAGATCGTCGCTGATCTGGATCATCCGTCCCAGCGGGCCACCCACCGCACCGACCGCGTCGGCGGTCTTGGTCTCGAGGCCGCCGAGCGCAGCGCCCATGGCGAGTGCGCAGGAAAACAGCGGCGGCGTCTTGAGATCGACGATCCGCCAGTAGTCGTCTTCACTCGTACACGGCTCGACGTCGAGGTGCTGCGCCAGCGCGGTGGCCATGCTCATGACCGACAACCGGTGCTGGAGGTCGCGCTCGAGCGCGGGAGCGAGATCGGCCTCGGCCAGCGCGCGCGAGGCCGCCGACTGAAAACTCAGCGCCATGTTGGCGGCGCGTCCGGGGCCGATGCTTCGGAACAGGCCGTCGGCTTCGTCGTCGAGCATGTCGTCGACCAGGTGGATGGCAGCCAACGATGCAAAGATCGCGATCGCGGCGGGAAGCGCTGTGCGCGGGTCTCCTCCGGCTGCTCGACAGGCCCAGGGTGCATAGTCCCAGCAAGGGATCGAGCCGCCCGTCTCGATGTTGTCCACGAACGCCCGCATGGGCGGGAGCTGTTGGAGCTGCGGCATGGCCAGCAGCGCCTGCTGTATCTCGCGCAGCGCCACGATCGGGAGCGTCTCCCGACTACCCGTTGTCGGACGCGAGCCGTGCTGCGGGCACCCATGGCTCCCAAGTGGCCAGCGCCGTGCGCGACATGTTCCACGGCGTCCAGCTCTGCAGATCGTCGACGTCGGCGGGGTACCACTGCGCCCACAGGCTCAGCGCGGCGCTGGAGTGGCCGGTGAGCTCACCGCAATGCCGGTAGTGGCACAACCGTCGCAGCGCGGCTGCCCACGGCTGGTCGTCATTGCCCTCGATGCACTGCTCGTGAAAGGTCTCGATATCCATGGGGGTCGTTTCCTAATAGCATGGGGGGGGCGGTGTCGCGTGCCCATGATGAGGATGCAGGGGGATGGTCCAGGGCCCCAAGGGCGGAGGGATGAGTCGGGCGGCCAGCCCGAGTTGTCAGCTGTCAACGTCGCGCAGACCCATCGCGGTGGGTCGATCGTCCAACGGGTGGTGAGCGGTGTTCGTCGTCGTGGTTCGTTGTTGTTCGCGCTGTGGTGCGGGGGTTGTGCGTCGCCGCCAGCGACGAGCGACGTCGCGACGGGCGCTGCCACGCCCGCACTCACCGCAGTCTCGGCGGAGCCCGATATGCACACCAACGCGGAGGAGATCCGGATCGACGTTCATGTGCGCACCGACTGGATCCCGCTCGACGCCGCCCGACTCGAGCCCCACAGTCGGTCGGCGGTCGCGATCGCGCGCGCCTACGATGCCGAGACCGGCGAACCCTTTGGCCATCTCGATGCGCTCGGGGCCGATCCCCGCCACCTCGTTCGAGGGTTTCACATCGCGACCAAGACGCTGCTGGTGGGCGAGCCCATCGTGGTGGAGCACCGCATCGCACTGGAAGGCCCGGGCACCTGGAAGGAGCCACTGGGGGGCAACTACCGGGCGCGCGGGCGTGACGACAACTTCCTGTTCGTGGTGGTGCCCAAGGGACTGGCAGCACGCCCCGATCCCCATGGCTCCGACCGCATCATGATGGGCGGGATCTCGACGACCTACGCGGTGACCCAGGGCGCGCCGCAGTCGTACTTCCACGCCGTGCAGCGCTATGCGGTGGTCGATGCTCCCGGGCGCTACGATCTGTACTGTCTGCGCTTTTCGAGCGGGCACGATGCCGTCGGCTGGCGCGAGGCGATGGCCGCGGGGCTTCGGGCGAAAGTCGGCAGCCGCTATCGCCTGGCCGAGGAAGGCAACGGGCTGCTGCTTCCCAGCGGCGAACCCTCGGGCAAGACGGTGGTGCCGAGCTGGAACCAGGTGCCCGTGCCCTCACCGGTCATGGCCGGCTTGCCGTCGGCCGTGCGCGAAGCGTTGCCCATCACCGAAGGACAGGCGCTGGAAGACTTCGCCCACTTCGAGATCGAGCTGCGTCCGGGCACGCCCGAGGAGCGTGCGGCGATGGTGACCAGCTGGTCCGTGGTGGCGGAAGGGTCGGGTCGCTCCATGCTGGCCAATCGCGCCGAGGCAGCCCGCCAGGCGATGTGGTTTGCGCGCGACGATGACTTCCTCCCCGTGCTGTCCCGCTGGCTCGATGCGGACGGTGGTGTGCCTCCCCAGGACCTCGCGGGCCTGGCTATGCGTCCCAGCCGTGCGGCGGTCGAGCTGCTGCTGAGCAAGGGCGGCGAGTACGGTCTGGCCAGTGCCAGCCACATCGACGCCACGCTCGTTCCGCTGGCGTTCGGCCTGATCATCGAGCGTCTCGACGATCCCGATGAAGGGGTGCGGTCGTTCGCGTTCGATGCCCTGGCGCGGTGGAGTGGCCAGCGGTTTGGTGCCCCGTGGAGCGGGTACGCTCGGGAGCGGCCAACTCTCGACGAGGCGCGTGCCCTTCAGATTCAAGTGCGCGCGTGGTGGGCCGAACATCGCGACGGGTTCGTACCCGTGGCGCGATAGTGGCCAGTCGCAACCCGCGGCCAGTGTGGTTGCAAATCAACACCTGTGACACGGGGGGCGTGGCGAGTCGACACGCTGGGGCAGGGGCCGAGCGAGGGGGGGTGGGGAGACAAGTGCGGGAAACCATTGTCGGCCACGATGATCGGGCCGTGTTGGATCGGTTCTCGTAGTGGCAAGCAGCACGATGTCCCCTCGCTCGTCCCTTTGTTTCGCCGTCATCTCCCTTGCTCTTGCGCTTCCCGCCTGCGCGTCTGCCCCCGCGCCCGCCACCACCTTGCCCAGCCTGGTCGCCTCGAGTGCCCATGCCAAGGCGGCGCCCACCGCCGACCCCTACGACGGGCTCGCCCTTCCCCTGCTCGATACGTGCGATGCCGAGCCCGTCACGGAGGACCCACGCTGTCCCGAGGACATCGTCTTCTCCGCGATACTCAGCCACTTCGACAAGACCACGGCCGAGTTCGACGGGTCCGAGCTGCAGCAGGTGGAGCACGACCCGGAGCTGCTGTGGGAGGAGGCCACCGCCGACTCGGAGTTTCGCGGCCTGCTGATCCAGGCCGATGCCTCGGGCGATGGTGTGCTCGATCGGGCTGAAGCGCAGGGCCTGGAGAGCACCGTGCTCGAGCTGTGGGAGCGCCGCTACATGGCGCGCAACGACTAGAGCTTGGGGGCCACGCTCATCGACGGGGCGCGGCCCCGTCGCGGCCTCGAATGTGGGCAATCGCCATCCGAGCCGTCTCGCACACCCGGAACACGTTGGTCATGGCGGTGGTGCCGTTGCGGAGCTCGCGTGGCCGCGTGATGTCGTCGAGCAGTGTCTCGAGCGCGGGGATGGCCCGGCGGTCGCCCTGCTCGCCCAGCAGGCGAGCCGCGCCCTGACGGGTGAAGGGGTCGTCGCTGCGGGTGAGCTCGAGCAGCGCCTGCATCCCCACCTCGGGAGCTTGTCGCAGCAGAGCACTGCAGGCCACGACTCGGAGCCGCCGGGAGGGCCCCAGCGCGTGACGCTCGAGCTGCGCCTGCACCGAGTCTTCATCGACCAGCGTCAGGATCAGCAGCCCTTCGAACGCGACGTCCTCGTGGGTGTCGTCGAGCCACTCGCGCGCCAGGGCACCCATGATGGCGGCATCGTCGGCGTCGAGACCACGCGTGGTCAGGGTCCGGAGCCACTGCATGGCGGTTCGGCGGAGCGCGGGCCGAGAGGCGTCGGTCAGTGGTGCCAGCTGGGCGACGGTCAACAGGTTGGCGGTGGCCAGGGCGCTGAGGGCCCGACGGGCGAGCGTGGGCTCGGGGTCGTCGAGCATTGCGTAGACATCGTGCTGCCATCGCACGATGTCGGAGCGCTCTATCGTACGCAGCGCGGCCTCGCGAATGTCGGGGTTGGGATCGTCGAGCAAGGGGCGGGCCAGGGCCGCGGCATCGTCGTCGTGGACACCGAGGGTCGAGACCGCCGCGCGACGGACGGCAGGGCGTGGATCGTCGACATGGGCCCGGATGAGCGCGAGGCATTGCGGACCCACCCGCGGCAGCCGAGCCAGGGCCCGCAGCGCGTCGGCGGGGCGGCGGTCGTTGCAGAGGGCCTCCCGCAGCTCGGGCTCGAAGCCGGGCATCCCGAGCCCAAACCCGGGAGCCGTGCATCCGTTGAGCAGCTCGTCGAGCCAGCGCTCGTACCAGCCGAGGAAGTCGTCGTGCTCGGGGAAGTAGGGGCGGCCCCCCTGGAGATCGACGTAGAGGACTCGGCCCCGAGCGGTACCGCTCACCACCAGCTGGATCGCACCGGAGCATCCCTGGGTGCCGATGCTCATCGTGCCTTGGAGGCAGCGATCGAGCGCGAGGTCGGGGTCGAGGTCGGGCATCAGCGCCTCGAGCCACCCTGAACCGGGCGGCAGCGTGGCCGGGTGCAGTGGGCAGGGAGCGCCGAGGTCCTCGACGGGGTCGTCACGCTCGCGGTCCCATTGGTCGAGCGCGTACAGGCCGTAGTAGGGCCCCGCCCCGCCGTGGCCCACGGTGGTGATGAATGCGCGATAGTCGGCGGGTAGCGTCACGCCGCGGGCCGCCTCGAACGCGGCGACGTCCGCATCGGCGGCGCGCTCGCCCAGGCTGAATCGGTGCGTGTTGCTGCCAAGGCACGAAGGGCCACGAGTGCGCACGGCGGCGAGCTTGTCGGCGATCCGGGCGAGACGAAGCTCCATCGTCGATCAATGTAGCACCTGGCGATAGGGCGATCGTGGATGCAGGCGTGCGCCGTCGGCTCTCGCTAGAGCGATCGAGCCCGGCGCACGAGCGTCTTGTCGTCGAGTCCGGTCGGGCTCCGTCTGCACCGATCGCACGCATGCTCATCTCCGACGGGCTGTCGCTCTCGATCTCAACCCACTCGATCTGGCCTGCGGTGTGTTGCCCCATGGCTCGCGGCGCTCTGACTGACCACGGTGGGACGCGTGCAAAAACCGTGCGCTGTCGCCGAGCGGGTCCCCCTCTTCGGGGGGCAAGTGCGACTGCCACCAGAGGTGGTCACCACGACGGCATGAAGCTGAACTCGGTGGCGAGCGTGTAGCGCGAGTGCACCGCGGGCACGGGCCACGCGACGGGCGTTCCATCGACCCACGCCACCCAAGCCACCTCGTCCAACCGTCGAGCGAACGTCGCCAGGATCTGCGTGGGTCGGCCCGCGCCGTTGACCTTCTGCACGTGCACCACGACCTCGGGCGACACCACGCGCTCGCCGACGGCCATCGGCCGATCGGCGGCGCGGGCGAATCGGTTGATCGGTGACGCCATCCAGCCCGCGGTCGCCCGCAGCTGTACCGAGTGATCGTCGACGCGCTCGAGGCTCACGGTGCCTCGCCCCGCGTACAGCGGCACCACGCGAGATGGCCACGGCTCGCCCGCCCGCTTGGCGATCGACGAAGGGTGCAGCAGGAGCACATCGAGGGGGACATTGACGACCACGGCCACGGGAGCTTCGGTCGCCGTCCCGACCACCGCGGCCGACAGGGCGCGGGTATCACCGTCGATCAACCGCACCATCAGGAGCGACGGGACGAACAGCAGCAGCGAGATCCACACGTGCAGCAGCAGGGCACCTCGGGCCAGCCACCGCGGGCGCCACGGATCCCGCTCGTCGGCCGTCGCGGCCGCCGTCACCACCTGGGCCACCAAGCCCGCTGCGCCCAAGCCCAGCGGCAACAGCACCCGACCCGAGGGCACCGTGGTGGCGAAGGGCGCGGCCGTCATCAGCATCCCCACGGCGAAGAAGCGGGCCACGCGATCGCGCTTCAGCAGCGGCCACAGCCACCAGCCCAGGAGCGTCAGGCCAGCCAGGGCCCACCACCATCCGCGAGGCATCGCGTGCAGCGGGCTGGAGATCGGCAAGGTGAGCTGACCGAAGGCCATCACCCCGATACGCTGGAATGCGTCGACCAGCACCCCGAGGGGATCGAGTCCGGGGTCGCGGTACATGCCGCTGGCCACGACGCCGTACCCCAAGCCCACGTAGACCAGCCGCCACACGATCGCTACGGCGACATAGGGGCTCAGCGCCAGCAGTCGTCGACGCCAGCGGGCGTCGTCGAGGCACAGGGCATGGGCAAACAGATAGCCGCACACCGCGAGCCCCGCTTCGGCGCTCGCCAGGGCTGCCACCAGGAGCATCGGTCCGAGGACGGCGCCCGGACGCCAGCCGTCGCGCCGCCAGCGATCGTGGGCCAACAAGGCTGCGAACCCGAGCGAGGTGGCCAGCACCAGGTTGCGGTTGGCGATCCATCCAATGGTCTGGGCGTGGGTGTCGTCAACCGCGAACACCACGGTGGCCCAGCCGACGGCGGCGCCCGAGCCCAACCACCGTCGGTAGACCACGCCGACCAGCATCACCAAGGCGGCGTAGAGCAGGACGCTCTCCAAGTACATCGGCCACGCCCGGCCCCAGACACGTACGTCGACCCAGTGCCACACCGACGACAACGGGCGCCAGAACTCGATCTCGAGGTCGGGGGCTGCCCACCATCCGAACATGCCCTCGGCGGTGCGCGGACCTCGGGTGGTGGGGTCGACGAACCGGAACAGGTCCCACGCGGGCTGGCCCTCCTCCACGGCCCGGGCGAGGACGTGATCGTCCATCGCGAGGCCGCCGAACAACGCTGGCAGGCACAGCACGATCGTCAACAGCCCGATGAGCATCGGCGCGCGCGGTGACGAGAGCCACCGTGTGAGGCGGCCAGGGTTCAGTGCAGCCGTGGGGGCGGGGCGGGCCAACGACCGATGCTCCCACGAGCGGGCCGCGACGTCAGGGCTTGGCCGGTGGCAGGGTGATGTCGTGCTCGGAGGCCCATGCCTCGAGCTTGGCGCGCAGGGTGGCGGTGGCTTCGCCCCCGGCGATCATCTCGCGGTATGCCTCGTCGAGCATGGCGCGGGCGCGCGCTGGCTGTGTGGGGTCGGCCCACAGCGCCTGAGCGAGGGTCAGCTTCAGCTCGGCGCTCGACTCGGGATCGGCCGATTGTTCCTCGATGATCGCGAGCCCTCGCTCCAGCGGCGGCAGTGCGCTCGCCGGGTCGCCCTCGGCCAGCGCCAGGGCTCCCAGGTTGGTCAGCGGATACGCGAGCATCACGTGCTTGGGCCCCAGCGCGGCGCTCCAGTTGTCGCGGGCTCGCTCGAGCTGGGTGCGGGCTTCGGCCAGCCGACCCATCTGCAACAGCGCGTAGCCAAGGTTGTTGCACACCAGCCCCGCCCGAAAGTGGTCGGGCCCGTGCGCGGCCTCGATGAGGGCCAGCCCCCGTCGATGGTGCTCCACGGCTTGTTCCCGTCGACCCAGTCCATCGAGGGCGTTGGCGAGATTGGTGTGGCTGAAGGCCAGCTCCGGATGGTCGGGCCCGAGGGCGGCGGTACGGATCTCCAACGCCTGGGCGTAGGCCTGGCGAGCGGCCTCGTTGTCGCCGCGGGTCTCGTGGATGCCGCCGAGCCCGTCCAGGGTGGGGGCCAGGGCCGGGTGTCGCGGTCCCAGCCACTGCCGCTTGAGCTCGAGCGCCCGCGTGAATCGTTGCTCGGCCTGGTCCACCCGACCCATGTCCGACAGCACCACCCCGATGTTGTGGTGGGCGAAGGCTCGGTTCTCACGGCTGCGGTCGGGCTGCCGCTGTTCGATCTCGAGGGCACGCTCCAGATGCTCGAGCGCACCTTCTCGATCGCCTTGATCGCGGAGCACCGCTCCGATGTTCTGCAGCGCTCGCGCCGTCCCGGAGTGATCGTCGGGCCGGGCTCGCTGGGCGAGGGCTAGTGCCTCGCGGTGATGCGCCAACGCCTCGTCCAGTGCCCCGCGCTGAAGCTCGAAGTTGCCCAGGGCGGTGTGCAGCTGCTCGCTGGCCTCGGGATTTTCTCCCAGGCGAGCGAGGGCAGCCCGGGCGTGGCGACCCCATCGCTCGGCTTGCTCGGGCTGACCACCCAGCGCTCCAGCGTTGGACACGAGGTACGCCGAGGTATCGACGACCACGCGGTCGTAGCCGAGGTTCGTGGCGAGGTGATACGACTCGGTCAGGCTCACTTCGGCCGCGGTGGCGTCCCCTTGGAAGTACTGCGCTCGTCCCAGTCGCAGCAGCGCCTCGGCCTCCAGCGGCGGGTAGTCGGTGGCCCGGGCGTCGGCGACGGCGGCGGTGGCTTCCGCGACCGCGTCGGCGCCGTGCGAGAACGTGAGCAGGGCTTCCACTCGTGCCAGGCGTCGGCGTACGGCCTCCACCGCTCCGGTTTGCTCGGGTCCCTGCGGTGGTTCGACCTGCAGCGACAAATGGTGGGTGTCGGAGCACTGGGTGACGGCCGGAAGCCGAGCGAGGGCGGCGTCGGCCTTGCCGGGGGTGAGAGCGGGTTGCTCCTCGAGCAGCTCCACCGTCGCGGCGAGCTGATCGGCGGCGGCGCGCAGGCAGTCTTGCTGGCGATCGATCTGGGCCTGGTCGTCGGTCGTGTCGTGCGCCGCTTCGCACGATTGCGTGGCGTGGTCGGCCCAGTCCTTGGTCCACGCATCGAGACGGCGCTGCAAGCCCTCGGCGTAGTGGTCGGCGGCGGGAGCTCCCGAGGCTCGCAGGCGCTCGCCCATCGCCGCGGCTTGTCGCTCACCCCAGATTCCGCCCATGCGGTCGCCCGCAGCGGCGCACGGGTTGGGAGCGGTGAGGACGGCGGCCCAGGCGACGCCGCCAGCCCCGAGCGCGGCGGCGCCCACCCATGCTCCGCGTCGCCGGGCGGTCCGGCCTCGGCGGAGCACTCGAGCGAGCGCGAGCATCGAGGGGTAGCGATCGTGCGCATGCAACGACAGTCCCCGGGCGACCGCGGCCGTCAACCAGCGTGGGGTCATCCCGGCCGGAGCAGCGCGAAGGCGACCTTCGACGACGGCGGCAGACAGCTCGATGATCGACCCTGCTTCGTACGGTCGACAGCCGTACAGGGCCTCGTATAGCGCGACGCAGAAGCTGTATTGGTCGCTGCGTGCATCGAGGGCGCCGCCCGAGAACTGCTCTGGCGACATGTAGACGGGTGTGCCTGCGATACGGCCCTCGGTGGGGTGGTAGCGGCCTCCCGAGTGGTCCTCGGCCCCGGTCACGGTGTGCTCGCCCGCGGTCGTCGACATCGTCGCCGCGGGGGAGTCGACGGCGCGGGCGAGGCCAAAGTCGGCGACCCTCGGTCGTCCATCGGTGTCGATGAGCACGTTGTCGGGCTTGAAGTCGCGGTGCACCAGTCCCGCCGCATGGGCGGCGCTCAGCCCCCGCGAGACCTCAATGAACATGTCGACGACCGCTCGCCACGGCCGGGGTGGATCGGTGTGGACCCAGGCCGACAACGTGCTGCCGCGGACGTACTCCATGGCGATGTAGACTCGCCCGTCGACGACCCCGGCTCGATGCACGGTGACGACGTTGGGGTGAGACAGCTGTGCCATCGCCTGCGCCTCGTTGAGCAAGGCTTGGTCTTCGGCGCTGTCTTGCTGGCGGCGGTGCACCTTGATCGCGACCCGACGCTGGAGCTCGATGTGGTCGGCGAGGTAGACGGTGCCCATCCCCCCTTCGCCCAGTGGCTCGAGGATGCAGAACACGTCGTCGACAATCGTGCCCGCCGCCAACCGAGCCGCGTCGGTCGGCGGGAGCTTCACGGGGGGGGCGGCCGCAGCTGCGCGCAAGAAGCTGTCGAGGTCCTCGGTCTGGGCCGTGTCATCGAGCGAAGACCACGGGCGGCCGGGCTGCGTGGTCTCTTCGCCGCTGGACATCCCAGGTCGAGGGTACGACTGCGACCGGCAAAGGGCGAGGCGCTGCGTCTCGTGTTCCAGGTCGGAACACGGGCGGCCGCGCCGCTCGGCAACAACCGCAGCGTCTGGTCCTCGTGCCGTGCGGGGGTGGTCTCCGTCGACAAGCCGGGGCTGGTTGATCGTGTCGTGCGCGAGGGCAGCCTCATCGTTGCCGCCCGTGCCGTACGGCTGTGCCAGTCCATCCCCTGCGTTCGCGTGGTTTCGCGGCTCACTCCTGGGGGGAGGCAGAGCGCTGGTCTGTGGCACGCAGCGTGAGCACGTCGATCGCAGGGGGAACCCCAAACCGCACCGGCAGGATGCTGGTGCCCACGCCCACGCCCACGTACAGGTGTCGCCCCTCTTCCACGACATGGCCGGCTGCGTACCGCTGTCCGTACCGCGACGGCACCACGGGAGGTCCGAGCACCGGTACACACACCTGGCCGCCATGGGTGTGCCCGGCGAGGGTCAGGTCGACGCGGGGCGGGACGTCGGGGAACACGTCGGGGTTGTGGGTCAGCAGCAAGGCGGGGGCGTCTTCGGGGACGCGCGCGGTGGCCAGGGGAACGTCGGCGGAGCGCGTCATCAGGTCTCCCACCCCGGCCACCCACACCGTCGTCCCCGAGACCTCGATGGTGGTCGAGTCGTCCTCGAGCACCACGATGCCCACCTCGCGGAGGTCGGCCGTGATCTGATCTCCGTCGTGCCACCAATCGTGGTTGCCGAGCACTGCGATCACACCGTGGGGCGCCTGCAGCCGACCCAGCTGTGCGGCGGTGACCTTGGGCTCCACGAAGTCACCGCCGACGACACCTTGGATCACCAGGTCACCCAAGATCACCACCAGGTCGGGCTTCGCTGCGTTGGCCTCGTCGATGACCTCCGCGAGCTTGTCGACATCGATGTGCGGGGCGCCGACATGGAGGTCGGTGAGCACGACCACCCGCATGCCATCGAGCGTGCCAGGCCAGTCGGGCAGCGTCAGCTCGACCTGGCGCACTACCAGCCGATCGGGTTCGATGAACAAGGCCCAAACCGCCATGGCAAGACCCACGGCCAGGGTGCCGCCCAGCACCCATCGCCAGCGACGACGGCCTCGGCTGCTCTTCAAGGGGCGCCCTCGCAGGTGGCGGGGCTGAGCGGTCGAGGACATTGGCGGGCGCCCTCGCAGGGTATGACGCCGCTGGTGCCGTGGCTACGGGGTGACCCGGTGTCCAGGGAGCAGCGCCTCGAGGTAGCCGTGCAGCGCGGTCCAGCGCCGCCGGTCCACCGCATGATCGACTCGGTTGCGCCGCCACCAAGACGCGAACCGGGCCCAGGGCAGCGCCGCCGCGGCCCTGAGCACTGCGACCCCGATCCAGACCGAGGCCACCGCCATCATCCCGGCCCCCAGCAGCCCGATGCCGTCGATGGCCCAGGACCAGCTGGGGTTGCGGGTGACCGCCCACCAACCTCGACCCGCCGAGACGAGAACCGTGTAGGCCATCCACAGGGCGAGCGTGGCGAGGGCCAGGCCCACGATGGGCGGACGAGGCCCGGCCACGGGTGTCTCGAGGCGAGCGCGGCCGTCGACGCGCATTCGAAGCGACGAAGGATCGGCGCTGCGATACGAGCCCGCGGTCGCGAACAGCTGCACACTGACCTGCCCCACGAAGCCGTGACGCGAGACTCGGTAGCGGCGGCCGCGAATGATGCCCTGGAGCCTGTCTTCATCCACCCGGTAGCCGGCCTTGGTGGGGAACAGTTCCTGGCAGGCCAGGGCGATGGCGTCGGCCATGCGTCCCACCTCGTCCTCGACCTCCGAGGCCTGCTGGAGAGGCGCGGCATACGTCCATCGAAAGGGCTCCTCGGCGGAAACCAATGTGGCGGGTGGGGTGAGCATCGCCAGCGGCAAGAGTACGACCGGTACGCGGTCGTGTCGTGGTCGAGTTGGTCGGGGGTTGGTGCTGTGGCTCCAGGGAGTCGAGCACTGGACGGTGACGGGTGGGTACGGGCTTCGGCAACCGCCGCGCCGCGCCTTCGATTCCCGTCGAGGGAGGGCGCGACGGTAGCGCCTACGGGTGTGCGTAGGGCACGTCGCGGGACGAGGGGCGAGGGTTCTGATCGAGGGTGAAGTGCCACCACTCGCCGTCATGGGGCCTGAAGCCGTGGCGCTTCATGGCTCGGCGCAGCAGCAGACGGTGTGCCAGTGCCACTCCGGTGGCGGCACGGGTGCGGCTCGATGTGGTGAAGTGGTCCCAGCCCGTGCCCATCTCTAGCGGCTCGCCACTGTGTCGATCGACCACGGTGAGGTCGACGGTCGTGCCGCGTGCGTGGCTGGAGTGACGCGCGATGTAGTGGTGGTCGAGCAGCCAGACCTGATCGGTGTCGTGGGCCCACTGCACCATTGCCGCCGAGGCTCGCCGGGGCCGATAGGCGTCGTAGACCAGCACGCTCAGCCCTTCGGCTTCGAGATCAGCCTGGACCTGGGCCAGGGCCTCGGCAGCGGTAGGGGTCATCCATGCGCCCGGCGTCTCGTAGCCGGGCAGCGGAGCTCCCGTGAAATTATCGGAAGACGCGTAGCGGATGTCGAAGCACGCGCTGGGAATTGCATCGCGAAGGTCGACCAGGCCCCGGGGCGGAGGTGATGGAGGATCGGCGAGCGCGGACACGGCCGGGGTGGGGCAGCGGGGTCCGAGGGAGGGTGGTACGACAGGCTCGGGCGGTGGTGTCGCGATAGCCTCGGGCTGCGGCGTCGCGATGGCCTCGGGCTCGGGTTGAGACCGCGGCACGAGCTCGGTACCCACGTCGGCGGGGCATGGCTCGATCTGGTCCCAGAGCCACTGAAGTCCGCGGTCCAGCGCAGGCTGGTGGCGCGAGTCCACCCGCGAGCCATGCGTGATGTCGAGCCACGCGACCTGCCGCGGCCCGCGATAGTGGTTGGCCACGCGGGCACCATTGCGGGGCCTGACCAGGGTGTCCCGGGTGCCCAGTACGAACAGCGCAGGGACGTGCTTGATGCGACGCGCATTGGCAACGCTTCGTGTCGCTCGCGGAAGGCTGAGGGTGACCGGGCCTGCAGCCAGCCACAGATTCCACCATCCAAACCGACCCATCACCAGCCCGGGGATGTCGGGGCCGCGATCGAGGACCAGGGCCGCGGGGGGAACCTCTGGGGTGGAGGCCGCAACGTGTAGGGCGGCGGTGGTGCCCATGCTGATGCCGTACACGACGATGGGGGCGCCCTGGGCTTGCTCGGCCAGGTGGTCGTAGGCGTCGAGTGCCGCCGCGCCCAGCCTGCGCAACGTGGCGGGCCCGGGCTTGCCGCTGGGGTGATCGCTGCTGCCGAACCCTGGATAGTTGACGGCCAGCACGCCCACGCCCCGTCGCCCGTGAGCGTCGGGGGCGAGGGCCCGCGGGGATTGAAACCAAGTCCGAAGGACGTTGGGGACCGACTGGAGCTCGCGCTCGGCTCGACCTGCGTTGCCCGTGAACGCCAGGACGTACAGTCGAGGGCGGGCACCCTCGGTGCCGTGCTCCTGGTAGAAGGCCTCGACCGTGCGACGGCGCAGCGGAAATCGGGTGCCGGGGATGTACACCCGCGTGGCCCCCGTCTCGATGGGATCGTGGGACGGGTGCAAGAACAGGCGATTGCTGCAGCCGCCCAGACAGCTCGCGAGCGCACTGACGCAGATCATCACGGACGCGCGGGTGGGCATGTCGGCGTGTGGACGCCCGCGGGGGTACGAAGTTCCCACGCCGCCCATCCTGCCAAATTTCGGGTACCCACAACGTCAACGGGCCACGACGCGAGCAGCATCGTGGCCCATGGAAGACCCTGGAGGTCTTGGCGTGGCGCTCAGTCGCGCCAGCAGTCTTGCGCGGTGCTGACCGACTGGAACTGGACCCAGTCGAAGCTGGCCCGCAGGTCAGGGCTGCTCGAGTAGGCACCCGCCATCGGTCCGACGTTGATCGTGTCGGGCAGGTCGACGGAGTCGAGGTTGTCGATCATGGTCCAGGGGTCGTCCGGCAGGCGGATGAACGTGTTGATCACGTTGTCCACGCGGCAGATACGAAGCTCCGCCAGGTCGTTGTCCCACAGGATGTTGCCCGCGTAGTTGGTGTTGCCGTCCTGGGTGACCTGCGAGACGGTGACCACCGAGCCCTCGGCGGCGTGGCCGATGCCTGCGTGGTAGGTGCTGGGACCGCCGGACGGGTCGCGGAGCAACAGACCGCCGAAGCGGAAGAAGTCGCCGCCGGCCGTGGTGCCGCCCGCGAGGTCGGTGACCTCGAGGTAGGTGGTCATCGAGAAGTTGCCGCTGACCGTACGGCTGATGTGCACCGCCTCTTGATCATTGTACCAGGCGGTGTTGCCCTCGGGCTCGAGCTCGAGCGCACCCTCTTCGACCTCCACGAACGCTAGCTCCGGGTTGCGAACATCCCAACCGGTCAGGTCACCGTCGATGAGAAACTCGTCGGTGAGTGCGTCGAGGGGATCTTCGTTGGGCTCCATGCCTTCGCCACAGGCGACGGCGTGGTAGACGACGTGGATGTCTCCGCTGAGGCCGGTGACGGTGTTGGTGGTCTGCGCGGCGTCGTCGAGGTCGGCCACGATCGGGTAGTCCGACGGGGTGACGGTGAACTCGCCGTCGCCGTTGGTGGCCAGCGGGGCGCCGCCGACGTACAGGTGCTCCTCGTCGAGGGTCACATCGCCTACGCGATTGAAGATGATCGTCGCGGAGGAGCCGTCGTAGGAGACGGCAAGGTCACCTACGTGGGAGCCGTCGGTGGGGTTGCACCCGCCGACCGCGGCGTAGACCGGAAACGAGGTGGAGGTGTTGGGAGAGACCCTGTTGGACCAACCCCAGTCGGCGAAACCGTCGTCGGTGCCGTCGCCGTCGAAGTCGGCGCCCAGGAAGCAGGTGCGGTCGATGCCGGCCGCGTAGGCGCTCTCGCACTGCTCGGTGACGGGGTTGTCGTCACAGCTCATCTCCATGGTGAAGAAGCGACCATGGCGACGGCGCCAGCCCAAGCGCTGACCATCACCCCAGGCGCCGCGGTAGCGGTACCAGCCGTTGTTCCGCTGGCGACGCACACGGGCGTGGGCCACGAAGTGCGCCATCGAGGGCGGGCAGACCTCGTCGGTCCCGTCGAGGCCGAACGTGCACAGGGGGACGTCGAAGGTATGGGTCGTCGCGCCGGTGATGTCACCGCTATCGAACGGCAGCAGGCTCTTGCGGATCCGTCCGCGTCGGTTGGTGGGGATGTCTTCGAGGCCGAGGCCGGTGGCCATGCGCGCCTGCACCAGCTCCCACGGTCCGGTGGTCTGGTAGGTGACGTGCATGACGCCCGTGGCTCCCTCGCCACACTGGGCGGAGGTGTCGACGGTGTTGTCGACGGTCCCACACACGCTGCCCACGTTGGCACGGCGGCCAGAGACGAGGTCGACGCAGGTGTCGCCACTGAGGACGACGATGCGATCGTTGTCGAAGCCGTCGGCGTCGAAATCGTCGCCGTTGTCAGAGCCACAGGCACTGACGGCCAGCGGCAGTACGCACGCGGCAACCAAGGCGAGACGACGACGAGAAGGAACCATCCTGGTGTGCTTCATTCGAGCTATTCCTGACCCCGGTTGGTGCCCGGGTGATGTTCAATTTCGTACAGCGACGGTTCGTGCGGGGCTGCGCTCGGTGTCGTGCGCAAACGCCCTCGTCGATATACAGAACTCTTTGAATTACATCGGATTTTCCCCGATCCGATGCACGCGATACTCGGCGTGTGAGGGCGTCATCTACGCAACGGAGCCCACATTCATTTCATGCCGACATCGAGGGAACTGTAAGGGATCCGGTGGTACTCGGCAACCGAATTTCAGGCATCTGACACGGGCTGAAATCACGTGTTTTGGATCGAACCACGGGGGGCTACACCCCCCGTGGTGCTTCGAGGGTCAGGCCTCGAACGTCGCTGCGAAAGTCCGCCTGTCGCAACGCGTCGGCGTGCTTCGATCCACGCGCGGGTTCACCATCGACCGTTTCCACCCGCAGCGTTCGACCACGGCGACGCGCTGCGACGATGCCAAGCGCTTGCGCGGCGAGCGAGAACCGCTCGGGATCATCAGCGGCGACGAAGGTGAGCAATCGCTTGCCACCCTTGTCGACGAACAACACAGCCTGTCCGCCGACCAACACCACGACGGCCCCGGCCACACGGCGCGGATTCGAACTGGTGCGTGAAGGCGCTCGCACTGGCCACGGCAGTAGCCACCCGTAGGGGTTTGCGGGATCAACCGCAGACAAGACCACCACGTCGTCGTCTTCGGGATCGCGCAGCGCTCGGATGCGATCGACCGCGCCCGGTGATGCGAACTGCGCTCCGCCGAGCTCGTCGACGAAGTAGCCGCGCCGCACCTTGCCCGCTTCTTCCATCGCCTTGAGCACGCGGTAGACCGCCGAGAATCCGCCGGGCAGATCTTCGAGGCCCGCGGCTTCACGTGTCACCAGCCCGTGTCGCTCGAGCAACGTGACCGCACGAGCATGGGCGCGGGTGGTGGTATCGACAGACGGAGGCAAGAGGTCTCGAACCCTCGACCACCGTCCACCGCCGCCGGTCGATGTCATCCGCCCGCGACGGGTGCCGCGGCGAGCGGGAGCAGGGCGTCCGTGGGTCCGCAAGGCCGCAAAAGTGTCGTTGGTGACCAGGCCCCACCACACCAGGTCCCACAGCGCTTCGTCGAGCTCCTGGTTGCTCACCCGCTGTCCGCAGGCGGTCTGTAGCTCGACCATGAAGCACGCGCCGCGGGCTTCGAGATGGCTCATGATCGTCTCGTGGACGGCGTC
>JAHZJA010000256.1 GCA_022601155.1 Deltaproteobacteria bacterium
CCGAGTCCCAGGCGACCAGGGGCGGGCGGTGCTTGGGGGGAGCGCGGGGGCCCTTCAGCGCAGCTGCGGACCCCAGGTGCTCTTGGACACCGGCCCCGTCGGTCCATCCTCGAGGCGGCACACCCCGATGAGGTCGGTGATGTCGATGGGAATCCCGAGCACGGAGCAGTCCTCTTCGTTGCCCCAGCGGTAGATGGGACCCATGCCGGGCACGGTGGGGTCTCCCGCGCCCGGATCGGTGAACGCGTCGCTCATCCACACGGGCCAGTCGGCGCCCTGGAGTCCCTGCTGCTCGAAGAAGTCCATGCCATGGACGACCTCCCAGGTGTCCCACGCGACACCTGCCGCGGTCTCGTCGACGAGCTCGACGCACACCAGGGTGATGCAGACGTCGAAGATCGGATCGGTCTCGCCGACGGACGCGTACACATGGTCGCCCGGCTGCGCCCAAAACCCGTGCGAGCCCCAGGCGGAATACACCACCGGATGCGTGCCATCGTGGAGGGCAACCTCGCCGTTGCCCCAGGGGTAGGCGCCGCCGAAGTTGTGCGCGGACAGGTAGACCTGCGTCGGGGCCAGCTGCCCGTCGGGCTGCTCCAAAAGTCGCACCGTGATGTGCTCCCAGTCGCCGACGTGGTTGCCCCAGATGGTGTTGACCACCGACTTGCCGCGGTTGTAGGGGTAGTAGACGAAGTAGACCAGATCGACGATCCCGTCGCCCTTGTCGGCCCAGTACCCGTAGATCGGCGCCGTGCCCAGGTCGCCGTCGAACAGCGGCAGGGTGTCCGAGGGCGACTGCAGCGGGTCGATCGTCCTGACCCAGTGCTGCCCCTCGGCATCGGGGAATCGCTCGAGCCCGGGGTAGGCCCACTCCACCGAGGACGGCCAGAACTCCTCGTCGACGGGAAACCAAATCCGGGGCGCGTAGGTCTCGAGGATGACCTGCTGTGGATCGGGTCGGATCTCCCCGGTGTCGGTGGCCTCGGTCTCGCCGTCGGTCTGCCCCGCACTCGTACCCGTGCTGGTGTCGAGCCCGGCTGTCGCGGATGCATCGGTGCCTCCGGTCTGCGATCCGCCCAGGGTCGAGTCGGGTGGGGCGTCCGAGTCCGAGGTGGGCACGGCTTCGGTGGACCCCGTCGCGGCCCCGCCAGTGGACGAAGTCCCGCCCGAAGTGGAGTCCGCGTCGGAGGAGCTGCACGCGGACAACGCGAGCGCGGCGAGAACCCAGCGACGACTCATCGACCCGAGCATCGCACGCGCCGAGGGCTGGGGTCGATCGATCGCCGACGGCAAGAGGGGGCACAGGTGTGTCTCGTCCTACCTCGCCCCTCAGTCGGCGGCTTGTCAGTGCTGGGTGCGGAGCGCTATGACAGCGGGATGTCTCGGCTTGCCTTTGGTTCGGGGGTCTTGGTGATATCGGCCGCGGTGACGCTGGGCGGCTGTCCTACGGATCCAACCGGTACGGGCAGCGCGACGGGGGCCACCACGGGGTCGACCGGAATGCCGACCACGGGCGGCAGCAGCTCGGGTGACACGGGCCAGGCGACGGCGGTGGCCAGCGGGGACGGCAGCGCGGGGACCACCAGCACCAGCTCGGGCGGACTGGACGAGACGGGCACCACCGAGACCGGGATGGTGGACAGCAGCGGCAGCGGGAGCAGCAGCGGCGATCCGTTGTGTGGTCCCGATGATCCCGGTTGCGGGTGCGACGGCATCGACGAGCCCGATGTGGCGGGAATGGACGACAACGGCGACGGCATCGACGGCCTGGCGTTCTGCTCGGTGTTCGTCAGCACGCTGGGTGGCAACGACGGCAACGACGGGCTGAGCACCGATGAACCGGTGGCGACCTTGGCGCGTGGCATCGAGGTCTCGCAGAGTTTCTCGCCGCCGCGGCCCGTACTCGTGGCCGAAGGGACCTACGTGGAGACCGTGACCCTGGGCAATGGCACGAGCCTGTACGGTGGTTACGACGCCAGCTCGTGGACCCGTGACCTTAAGAACAACGACGTCGTCATTCTGGCTACGGAGGACCGGGCGATCATCGCCAACGACATCGATGAACCGACGGAGATCGACGGCTTCACGGTGTTGGCGATCGATGTGGTGGCGGCGGGGGCATCGACCTATGGGCTGTGGGTGACCGACGCGTCGCCAGGCATGCTGCGGGTGGACTACTGCACCGTGATGGCCGGCTCGGCGGGAGCAGGGGCCGACGGGGCCGATGGGTCGTCGGGACCGCCGGGCGGCAATGGAACCGACGCGCTGCTCGGCAACGGCGGGCAGGGAGGCGCCTCGGCATGCGGTGCGGTGGGCGGCGACGGTGGGGCAGGGGATGTGTGCCCCTCGCAAGACGGTGACCCCGGGCAGGCGGGCGGCGACGCGACCATGGTTGGGGCCGGAGGCCCCGCGGGAAGCAGCAACTGCGCCGGGTGCTTCGACAGCGCGTCGCCAGGCTCGCCGGGGTTTGGTGGCGGCGTGGGGGCCAACGGTACGGCCGGGCAGGCCGCGGCGGACGACGACGGTGACTTCTCGATGGCTGGCCTGTGGCTGCCACCGCTGGCGACGGCCGGTACCGACGGTGCCAACGGGGGTGGCGGTGGTGGAGGCGG
>JAHZJA010000257.1 GCA_022601155.1 Deltaproteobacteria bacterium
CTGCAGGCTCGGCACGACTGGCCCGTGGTGATGGCCGACCACCTCGAGGTGGGGGTGGATCCGTGCCCGGGGCCCGGCTCTCGTGCCATCGACTTTCGCACCGTGCGGAGTCTGGTGCTCGACAGCTGCCGGGCGCTGCACTCGCTGGGGGCACAGCGAGTGGTGCTGATGACCTTCCATGGCGCTCCGCTGCACAACCTCGCGTTGGAAGCCGGAGCGGCCTGGCTTCGTGCGCGCGGAGTGCCCGCGGTGGCGCCGTTCCATGGCGTGCTGACGCAGATGCTGGAGCTGGTCGACGCGTCGACCTATGCCGATGCGTTCTCTCCCGTGGACGACCCGGACACGCGCGCTCAGCTGATGGCCGGGCTGCGCGAGGACTTCCACGCCGGGTTCTTCGAAACCTCGCTGGCGATGCACTGGGCGCCCGACACGGTGTCGAACGTGCACGAGCGACTGCCGCCATGCCCCACGTTCGCGCCTGACCGCACCACCGTTGCCGCGGCTGCCGTGGCCCAACGGTTGGGACGGACGCGACTGGCCCAGGAGCTACGCTTTGCCGCGGTGGCCATCGGCTGGCAGAAGCTCAGGCCGTTTCCCGGGTACACCAGCTCGCCAGCGCACGCGAACGCTCAGTCGGGAGCTGTGTTCGCGCGCACCGTGCTCGACCTGTACGCGCCGATGATCGAGTCGGTGTTGCTGGAGGGCGAGCCGGCCCCTGCGGCTATCATGTCGTGGACACGGTGGGCGACGCTGCACGGTCGGCTCGGACCCTCGCCGCAGCTGTCGGCTGACGATGTCGTGCCCGCGCCGTAGGGCTACGACTCAGCTCAGCTCGGGCAGCGCGTACTGCGTCCGACCCATCCCGAGCCGAGTCCGAACGCAGCTGTCACGCAGCCCGACGAGACCCGAACTCAGCTCGACGGATCCCAAGCGCAATCGGACCAGCCTCGAGCGCAGTCCGGTTGCACCCCTACTCAATCCGAGCGCGATCCGAACTCAGCCCGACCGGGCTTCGAGGGTGGTCTTGAGCGTCTGGTAGTCCTTGCGGATGCTCTTTTTGACCATGCCGGACAGCAGCTTGAGCAGCCCTTTCGGTTGACCGCGGACGTGGGCGGTCACGCGGCAGGCGTCATCGCCCTGCGGATCCACCGAGCGCGTCACTTGGATCGGAAACGTACTCACGGTGCTCTCGATCGAGATGCTCCGCCCCGCGCGAAACTCGGTGACACGGAAGTGGGTATCGATGGTCCGGCCAAGGAATCGTGCTTGCTGGACGTAGGTCGCACCCACCACCATGCGCTCGTCCGACGTCCAGTGGCACGACTGCATGCCACCTTGCCAGGCGGGGTTGTGCTCGAAATCTGCGATGTACGCGAACACCTCGTCGGCTTGCCGCTGGATCTGGATCGAGTGGGTGAAGTCGAGGCTCATCGCACGATCGAGGCTACTGCAACGCAAGCTGCAGGCGCGAATACCCGCGGTGGAACGACGCTCGTCGGTGATCTCTCGGCGAAAACGCAACCGGAGCTCGATGCGATGTCAGGTCTGGGGTTGGCGGCGCGTAGGGATCAGCACCGACCATGCGTACCCGACCACAACCTCGTCCTCGACTGACTCGCGCGTTGTCGTTTGCATGGGGCCTGCTGGCGGTGGCAATGGCGACGAGCCCTCGGCCACGCTGAGCGCCGTGGGTCTCAGTCGACCCATCCCTGCAGAAACCAGTGCCGTCGCGCGCGGTCGTAGAACACCCACAGGATCTCTCCGCGCTGGGTCTCGACGAAGTAGTAGTCGCGCTCGACGGTCCGAACCCACCAGCCTCCGCTCACGCGATAGGGACCCACGATCGACTTGACCGGGCCCCGAGCGCCGAGCCACGCCTCGGGTTCGTGCCGCGGTGGGGCCGGGAGCCGCTGGGGGCGAGGCAGCAACCTCCGCGCCAGCGGAAGGGCGGGAGCTTCGGCAGGCGCCGGCTGGGCATTGGGCATACCCACCACTTCGGGCCGCGGAAACCCGATGGCGGCGATGGGCTCCCATTGAAACCGAGCCTCGGGCAGGTGTGCCTCGCGAAGCTGCCCGCGGGTGACCGCCTCGGGTCCCAGCCAGGCGCGAAGCCGAGCAAGGGCTCGCCCCGCGGCATCGAGGTCACGCCGAGCCTGGGTCCGAAACAAAGCCAGCTGCCCCGGGGGTGCCTCCACACCCTCGAGCTCGAGGGTGAGCGCCTCGACGGGGGCGGTGAGCGTGGCCGAGTCCAGGCACAGCCGCACCAGGTCGATCACCATGGGCTCGTCGAGGGTAGGGCGTGCGGGCTCGAGCCGCTCGTCGTGGGGCTCGGCGTGATCGAGGTGCAGGCGCATCCGTACCGCCGACATGGCCTGGCTGCGCGAGGCCAGCTCCACCATCAGATCGTGGAGCATGCTCTTGAGCAGGAACAGCAGGCGGGTGCGGTCGTCGTCGGGGGGCTCGACCGCCTTGGTGGCGACCACCGGTTCGGTCAGGGCCCGGGGGCGCAGTGGCGCCCAGCCGTCGCTGCCACACGCATGCAGCAGCGCTGCGGCCTCACCAAAGCGTCGGCGTAGATCCGCGGCGGGCAGCGCCAACAGCCGACCCAGGGTATCGACCTGCAAGCGCTCCAGCCCCGCGCGAACCTTGGCGGGGATGGCCAGCCGCCAAAGCGGCACCTCGCCCGCCGCCCGGGTCTCTTGGGTGGGATCGTCGAGTACCCACACCCCGTGTCGGACCTGCGCCAGCGCGTAGCAGCGGTAGCGATGGAAGCCCACGACCACCGTACTCGACAGGCCCAGCCGCGCGAGCGCACGACGAATCGCATGACCCCAGTGATCGAAGCTCGTGAACAACGGAATCATCCCCGAGGGATCGAGCCAGAACACCCCCGGGGCACCTTCCACCTGCTGGCGTGGCGTGGTGGGGCGAGGGGCTGCCTCCACCCGCGGAGAGAAGTCCACCAGGCACTGGGCGATCGACTCGATGGCGAGGTCGACCTCCTCGGGGGCGACGACTCCGGCGCGCACCGTCGAGTCGAGGCTCTGGGCTGCGGCGTAGGTCATGCCCGGCCGGATTCGTGAGCGGCGGGCCGCCGCGTTGACCCACTGCACTTCGGCCTGCGGCCGATCGTCGGCCACCACCACCACGGCCGCATCCACCCATCCGGGCTCGCGGCGCAGCAGCAGCTGCAGGGGAAGGGCGGGGACGTCGATACACGCCGCTCGGTCGGACAGGCCGGTCACTACGGATGAGCACTGAACATAACATCAGTATTCGCACTCGACGATCGCGGGATCTCCGCTGCATCCGCCACCCGCGTGAGCTGCCCGAGCGGGTTCGTTGGGGCTCCGCCGCGATGGGTTGATGCGGACTTGGGCCCCTCGCGGTTCGGCACTTCCGTCATCATGGTGGCGATGATCCGCGCCGCCACCATCGACGACGCCCAGGCCATCGCCGAGCTTCATGTGCGCAGCTGGCAGTCGGCCTACCGCGACCACTTTCCCGCTGCCTACCTGGCCGCGCTGAGCGTGGCTGACCGCGCGAAAATGTGGACCGCGATCACGGCCAAACAGCCCCCTCGCGTGGGGGTATCCATCGCGTCGGAGAGCATCGTTGGCTTCGTCAGCACGAGCGCCTCCCGGGACGATGACGCCGCGGCGGGGGTTGGTGAGATCAACGCGATGTACGTCGAGCCTTCGCGATGGCGAACGGGCATCGGGGCTGGCCTCATGCAGTGGGCCCTCGAGCAGTCGGCCTCGCGGGGGTGGTCTGCGCTGACGCTGTGGGTGCTGCGTGACAACGCCAGCGCATGCGCCTTCTACGAAGCCTGGGGATGGCGGCCCGACGGTGCGACGCAGACCGAGACCATCGGTGGAGCCGAGGCCGTCGAGGTTCGGCTTCGGCGAGCCGTGCCGTCCCCATAGTCTCAGCGAGCGATACTCAGCAGCGTGTAGTGGGCCAACTGGCTCGATGACCATCGGTCTCCCCACAGCTCTAGCCCC
>JAHZJA010000258.1 GCA_022601155.1 Deltaproteobacteria bacterium
CTAAGCCCCAGCTGGGGTGCAATGTGGTCACGCGCTACCAGGCCTATATCTCGCGCAGCGGCACCGACTCGGGGATGTTCGGCGAGATGATCGCGGCCTACGAAGCGGCGATGGTCGAGCCGCGGATCGTCGCCCTCAACCTGGTGGGGCCCGAGGACGGTTCGGCCGCGATGGCCAACTACGACCGGCTGATGGCGATGCTCGGGTACCTCAACGGCTACTACGAGGGGCTGAGCCCGCTACGCCTGTCGCTGCACGCCGGGGAGATCACGCCCGCCTCGATCCCCCCCGGGTATGAGCTCGACGAGACCCAGCACATCCGCAAGGCCGTCGAGATCGCGGGCGCTCGCCGCATTGGTCACGGCATCGACGTGCTCGACGAGAACGACCCGGGCCAGCTGTTCGAGCAGCTACGGGAGCAGGACATCCTCGTGGAGATTTGCCTGGCGAGCAACGACATCATCCTCGAGGTCGCGGGAGCGGGACACCCGATCCACGACTACATCGATCAGGGCGTTCCAATTGCGCTGGCCACCGACGACCAGGGCGTGGCCCGGTCCACGCTGGCCGCGGAGTTCGTGCGCGCCGTCGCCGACCAAGGCCTGGACTACTACCAGCTCAAGACGATGGTACGGGCCAGCCTGCAGTACAGCTTCTTGCAGGGCGACAGCCTGTGGGCGGACTACCGCGGGGCGATGGTCGCGGCCGAGTGTGCACCCGCGGACGGGGACACCCCGGTCACGCAACCGCCGTCGGGCGCGTGCGAGACGTTCTTGCAGGACAACGCGCGCGCCGAGGTCCAGCGCGAGCTCGAGGCACGGTTCGAGGCGTTCGAGTCGACGTTCTGATCGCCGCCGTCGGAGCACAACAGCCGTAGAGCACTCCCTCCGGGGAGGGCTCTACGTACTCCTACATGGCGAACATGTCACGTCGGGGGAATGGTGCAAAACCCCGGGCTATCGGCGATGCACTGTTCGGGAAGTGGTGCGTCGTCCTCTAGCCAAGGCACGCACTCGGTGCCAGGGAGCAGGCCGGGGCAGGGGTCTGCGCCAGTGTTCGCACACACGGGCGTGCAGCATCCGATGCCCTGGCAGTCGGGGACTACACTTGCTTCCACACAGAACAGGCCGGGAGGGCACAGGTTGACGAACTCGCAGGGGCTACCGATGCCTGTTCCGGGAGGCGACTCATCTATTGCGCAATAGAAGGAGAATCCGTTTTGGCCCGGATAGCAGGCAGCGCCGACCGGGCAATCTTGGACTATCGGATCGCATTGAGGGAAACACAGAAACAGTGCCAAATCTGAGGTGACCGTGCAGACACTGCACGGGTCGGGGCATGTGGGGTCCCACGGGGTGCCCATGCACTGCTCGACGCACGTGCCCATGTTGGTCTTGGGATTGACGTCCCAGCACATCGACGTTGCATCGCAGTCATCGAATCCGCTGGCCTGGCCGCGCTGCACCGTGCACGGCTCGCCCGGTAGGTTGGGGTCGTCGACGACTTCGACGCACATCGTGTCGTTCCAGTATTCTCCCATGGCTTCGTTGGCGAAGGGCATGCACTTGTAGCCCGGAGGGCAGTCCTGCTCGGTGATCGAGCAATGCTCGGGCAGGTCTCGCCACAGACCATCGGTGGTCGTCGACCCGCGGTCGGGCGGGGGCAGCGGTCGTGTCGCCGGGCTGAGATGTGGTCGACAACGTTGTGTTCGTGCCGCCAGTGGTGGGCAGCGTGTTTCCCTCGCTGAGCGATGTGCCACCGGTTGGGGCGCCGGCTGTGGTAGGCGCTGCGCCGGTGTCGACGCTGGTGGTCGGGCCACACGCCAACGATGGAGCGAATAGAGTGCTCAGTCGGACTATCGCTGCGAATTTCATGATGCTCACGCTTGTCAAAAGTCTCGTGGTCGTGGTCTTCGAAGTATCGAAGATGTAGGAAGGTGGCCTCGCCGATGAAGCTCGAGTCGATCTGGTCGTCGCCATCCGAACGGCCGACGCCGGTCGCGACCGGCTTTCGCAGGAGGCGACAGCCCGCTGGGCCTCGCGGAGGGCTTGTGTGTTGCTCAAGTGAGCCAAGACCCTGGTTACCCGGGGGCAATCACGCAGACGCCCGGCTCGTCGGCGACGCACGCTTCGGGATGCGGCGAGCCGTCCTCGTACCAGGGCACGCACTCGGTGCCCGGGAGCAGGCCAGGGCAGGGGTCCGCGCCATTGGCCGGGCACACCGGCGCGCAGCATCCGGCGCTACCTTGGCAGTCGGGGACTACATCTGCGCTCAGGCAGAACATGCCCGGAGGGCACACGTTGATGAACTCGCAGGCGCTGCCGAGGCCAGTGCCGGCGGGGGAGGCATCCGGTGCGCAGCTGAAGCTGTCGTTGATCGGATAGCATCCGCTGCCGGGCATGCAGTTTTGGATGATGGGGTCGCAGATCCCCAGGCAGAGCCAAAGGATGGAGTCACCCCCCGTGGTGCATCGATCGCACTGGTCGGGGCACGTGGGGTCCTGCTCGGTGCCCGTACACTGCTCGACGCAGGTGCCCTCGTTGGTCTTGGGGTCGACGTTCCAGCACATCGAGGTGGCGTCGCAGTCGTCGATGCCACTGACGGCGCTGCCCTGCACCGTGCACGGCTCGCCCGGCAGGCTGGGATCCTCGACGACCTCCACGCACATGGTGTCGTTCCAGTTCGGGTTGCCATCGGTGGCAAACGGCATGCACTTGTAGCCGGGCGGGCAGTCCTGCTCGAGGATCGAGCAGTCCTCGGGAAGATCCGGCGGCGACCCATCGGTGGCCGTGGGCCCCGTGTCGGGCGGATCGGATGTCGTGTCGCCGGGCTGCGATGTCGTGGACAGCGTCGTGTTGGCGCTCGTGGCGGCGGTCGTGGGCTGCGGCTGAGGCACCCCACCCGTCGAGGAATCGCCTGTCTGACCACCGCTGGTGGCCGAGGCGGCGTTGGTATCGGTCGCGGTCGTTGGACCGCACGCCCATGCCAGGGATATCGCGCACAATGCGCTGAATTGAACTACCGCTATGAATTTCATGCTGCCGCCCCTTCCAACACCTCCGGGGGGCTCCTGCTGGAAGCCCTCAATCATCTCGAAAGTGCTTTTCCAAATATTGATATCAAATGATCCAAAGCAGTTGAACAACAAAGTGGGATCGGCGCCGGTCTGATGGCACCGTCCAGGGGCGTGGCGTGGCTGCCGTGCGCGGAGCGCCGCCCTTCAAGCCGGGCGTCCTTGCCCGACGCACGCGCCCCGAAGACCCCCGACGTGGCCGCGTTGTGGCGCCCTGAAGCATGCTGGCGGGGCCAGACGCACGAAACCCGCGCCGTCCGTCGGGGACTTGCGCGGGTCACCAATGCGCGCGAAAGCGCGCGGGGCCGTCAGGCCTTGGCTACTGCTTCTTGGCGGCCTTGGCCGCGGCTTCGGCCATCTTGGCGTTCTGCTCTTCTTGCTGCTGGATCGTCAGCGGGTGCCAGGCGGCGCCCGGCGGATAGACCCACGTGGGCATCTCCGCCCCGGTCTCGGGGTCGTGGGGCTTGTAGCTGCGGAACTCCAGCAGGCCACGGTCGGAGGCGAACCCGGTGTCGGAGAACTGCTTGAACAGCCCCTTGAAGGTGTACTGCTTGTCCTTCTCCAAGATGACGTCGGGCTGGTCCTTCCAGTCCTTGACCTGCCACTCGGGAATGGTGAAGCGGTAGTTGACGATCATCATCGCCCGCTTCTTGCCCTTCTCGTTCTCGTGGTCGGTGATCCACACGTGGGGCTGCTTGGGCGGCGGGCAGGCCTCGCCCTCGGGGCACTCGGGCGGGATGTAGATCTCCTGGATCCAACCCTTGACCGTGATCTCGGTGCCGTTTTCGCCCTCCTCGACGTGCTTGTCGATGTCGCGCCGCAGGCCCCAGATCGACCACGCGCTGTCGTCCCACTGCTCGGGGGCCTTGCCCTCGTCGAAGTTGGGCGGGGCGGGCAGGGTGACGGACACGGCCGGCCCCTGGTCCTCGTCCTTGACGTCGCCCTTGATGTCGAGCTCCTCCTCTTCCTTGTCGCACCCGACGATGAAGAGGGCGCCGATGAGGGCGGCCGCAGCGGTGGTCAACGGAGTGGAGGCGGTGAACGTTCGCTTGGCCATGTGTGGTCCAACGACCCGCGCACCCGGATGGGCGCGAAGTGGTCGAGAAGGCTACCTATCATGCCCTCGCGGCGATGTTCAACCACCTGTGGACGCGGTACACCCGTGCGTGGTGGACCCCGAGTGCAGCTCCCCGTGCGTCCTTGGTGGCCGTGACGACGATGGTTGCGTCCGGTGGTCGCGGTCGCTGGGCAGAGTGGCGCTGTGGGGGGCGCTGGCGATCGGTTGTGGGGGCGACTTGTCCAACGGTGCCCTCGACGGCGGGGATTCGGCTTCCCCCGCCGACCGCTTCGTCGAGGAGATCGCCTCGACTCGAGCCGCAGAGAGCTCGGAGACCCGCCTGGTGATCGCGGTGCCGCGTGTGCCGGACACCCTCGACCCGCTGGGCGACCTGGAACCGTGGGGCGCGCGTCTGGCGGACGATCTGGTGTTCGAGGGCCTGACCCGGCGGCTGGAGACTGGAGCGCCCTGGGCGGAGCCGGCCCTGGCCGACCTGTGCGTCGTTCGCCCCCAGCGAAACCCGCGGGACGTGTACTGCCACCTGCGCGACGACGCGGTGTTCCACGACGGGGAGCCGGTCACCCCCGATGATGTGGCCTACAGCCTGGGGTGGTGGCTCGATCCACGCCGCGGCACGATGCGCCTACGCCAGGGACTGGGCGGTCTCAAGGCGGTGGAGATGGTCGATAGACCACCGGGCACCCTGCCGCCAGGGGCTGCGGCCGACCCGGGTCGTTGGGCTCACGTGAGCCTGTCGCGGGCAGAGCCGCTTGCGCTGCGGCTGCTGGCGGACCTCCCGGTCGTTCCCAAGAAGGGGCATCGCGGGCGAGCGCAGGCGTTTGGCCGCCAGCCCGTGGGGACCGGGCCCATGCGGGTGACGACGATGGAGGCCGAGCGCGTCGTGCTCGAGCCCTTTGCGGCCCCGGACCAGCCGGCCCCGGCCCCCGCCGATGAGCAGGCCCCTCCGCCGTCGCGGCTGGTGCTGCGCGAGATGTCCGATGGCGCGGCGGTGCTGACCGCGATGCGTCGCGGCGACGTCCACATTGCGGCCCAGCTTTCTCCGGCCCACGTCCCCGAGGAGCTGGCCAAGCCCGGGATGGCGCCCCGCTTCGAGGCCTACGTGCTCAGTCCGCCCCGCTACGACGTGCTGCTGTACAACCAGCGTCGCGGGGTCGCCGCGGGACCCAAGATGCGGGGGGTCCTCGACGACGCGCTGCCGCATGCCGCCGTGGCCGATGCGCTGGATGACCTCCCGCCGCTGCCGCTGGGGGCACCCGTAGACCTCTATCCACCCGTACCCGTCGATCTGGTGGCGCTCCACGAGGCCGGCGTGTCGGCGCGCTTGGGCCGGAACCGCATCTGGATGAGCCCGACGCCCTCGTCCTTGAAGTCCCACTGGACGGCGAATACGCGTTGATCGGGCTGCGCCTTCACGTTCCCCTGCTCGAGCAAG
>JAHZJA010000259.1 GCA_022601155.1 Deltaproteobacteria bacterium
CCGATCTGCCACCGCTGGTGCACGTCCGAACCGTTGGCCGTGCGTGGTGCTCGGCTTCTTCGTCGTTGGTACCCACAGGTGGCATCGCAGGTGGATGAGCAGGGGCGCATGGCCCCGTTGAAGGCGGGCGGCCGCGTGGGCCCGGACGCGCGCCCGGGCGTCGTCGTCACGAGGATCTTCGGGGGTGGGGACGAGCCCCCGACGATTGGTCGCTTTGCGCTGCTGGACCGTCTTGGCGAAGGAGGGATGGGGGTGGTGTATGCCGCCTACGACGAGCAGCTGGACCGAAGGATCGCGGTCAAGGTGCTGGGCCCCTGGGTGGTGGCCGATCGTCGCGGCCGCAGCCGGTTGCTTCGCGAGGCCAAGGCGCTCGCACGGCTGTCGCACCCAAACATCGTCAGGGTGCACGAGGTCGGGGAGGTGGGCGACGACGTGTTCGTGGCCATGGAGTATGTGGACGGGCTGAGCCTGGACCGCTGGATGGAGGGGCCGCCGGAGGAAGGCATGGGCCGTCCATGGCGCGCGGTGGTGGAGGTGTTCGCCGCGGCGGGAGCGGGCCTGGCTGCCGCGCACGAGGCCGGGATCGTGCACCGCGACTTCAAGCCGCACAACGTCATCGTCGCGGATGACGGCGGGGTCAAGGTCCTCGATTTTGGTCTCGCCCGACTCCCCGACTCTGCACCCGAGGGCCGACCCAGCGGGCATCGCGGCCAACCTCCGTCGGTCGTCACGCCGCCCGGCGCAGCGGTGGGAACGCCAGCCTATATGGCTCCCGAGCAGCACCGAGGCGAGTCCGCCGATGCGTCCAGCGACCAGTTCAACTTCTTCGCTTCCCTCTACCATGCGCTGTATCGACAGCTTCCGTTCGTGATGGGCTCGGCCGCGCGGCTACGAGAGGCGGTCGCCGAAGGCCGGGTACGTTCGATACCGTCCGACAGCACGGTGCCATCGTGGCTGCACCGCGTGCTGCTGGTGGGGCTGCACCCCGACCCGCGTCAGCGGTTTCCCTCGATGAAGGCGGCGCTCGAGGCCGTCACCGCCGATCCCTCCCGCGGCCGACGACGCAAGGTGGGGCTCGCCGCGGCCATGGTTGCGGTGGCAGGGTTGAGTGCGGCCGTGGCCGTGGGGTCGTCGGCCGCAGCGGGTGCGGCATGCGAGCACGGGGTGCGGGCGATGGCGCGGCAGTGGGGGCCGGCGTCGCAGGACGAGGTCGAGCGCGGACTGGCCGACTCGGGCTTACCCCACGCCGACGAGACATGGCAGAGGCTGCTGCCGCGGCTGGATGCCTACGCCGCCGAGTGGGCGACCACCCGCGACGCGGCGTGTGCAGAGCACCGCGACGGAGGGCCAGGGGCGCGACTATACGATCGGCGCGTGGTGTGCCTCGAGCAGCGCGAGGCCGCCTTTGGGGCGCTGGTCGAGCTGTTGTCGACGGCGGATCGAAGCACGGCGGATCGAGCCTTGTCGGCCGCGGCGTCATTGCCTACCGTTGCCTCGTGCCGTGACGCCGCAGTGGTGCTCGCCCGAGTGCCGCCGCCGGACGACCCCGGGCTCGCCTTCGAGGTCCAGGCGCAGCGTCGCGTGCTGGCGCGGGCGCAGGAGCACGAGGCCCTCGGTCAGTTCGAGGCTGGCCTTCGGCGGGCCCGGGCGGCCGTTCGCACGGCAAGGGCGCTGGCGCATCCACCACTGCTGGCGGAGGCGTTGGTCCGGCTGGGGTCGTTGACGATGGAGCATGGCGCCCCGGCCGACGCCGACCAGCTGCTCTCGGAGGCGCTGACTCTCGCGATGGCCTCGGCGCATGTCGAGGTCGCGACCGAGGCGGTGGCCCGGCGCATCTTCGTCCGCGCGGAGCGTATGCGCTCTCCCGATCGAGCCGTAGACGATGTCGCGCTGGGGGCTGGACTGGTAGCCCGTGATGGCGTGGAGGATCGTCTCGCGGCCTTGTACCTCAACAACGTGGGCGCCTATCACATCCGTCGCGAAGATCACGACGCGGCGCGCCAGGTGCTGGAGTTGGCGCTGGAGATCAAGCGTCGAACCCTGGGGCCGAAGCATCCCGACATCGTCTTGACGCTCGGTAACCTCGCCATCGTCGAGCAACACGCCGGACGGGACGAACGGGCGCGTGCCCGCCTGGACGAAGCGGTGCGGGTGGCCGAGCGTGTGGTCGGCCGCCACCACGCCACCACGGCCGAGCTGGCGCGGTTGCGAGGTCAGCTGTTGGTTGACACCGGGCATCTCGGCGCCGCGCGGCAAGCACTGCTCGGGGTGCTCGATATCCTGTCGGAGACGACGGGCAACCACTCGCCGCTGCACCACGGTCCCTTGGTCACGCTCGGAGAGATCGCCTTGGTCGAGCGTCGCTACGCTCAGGCACAGGCGTGGTTCGAGCGAGCCGCAGCGCTGAATCTGACCGAGGACGGCGGCGGCCAGATGTATCGGGTGCTCGAAGAAGTCGGGCTGGCCAGGGCGCAGCTGGGCCTGGGCCACACCAAGGTCGGCCGGGCCACGTTCGAACGAGCGGTGCAGCGAGCGCACCGTGATCGTGCGCCCTACGAGTCGATGCTGCACGATCTACGCGGACGCACCCTGTCGCTCCACGGGTGGTCGCAGGAGGCCCTCGCCGACTTCGAGGCGGCGCTCCGCATCGACGCCGACAATGGCAACGCGCGGTCCGATACGGCCGCGTCGGCATGGGTTGGCCGAGGTCAGGCGCTGCGGCGAGTCGGGCGGCCCGCCCAGGCGGAGGCTGCCCTCGAGCAGGCGCAGTCCATTCTCGACCAGATCGGTGGTCCGCGTCGCGACGCGAGGGCCGAGATTCGGATGGAGCGGGCGTTGGTTGCGGCAGACCAGGGCCGCGATCGCGATGCGATCGCGCATGCTCGCGCGGCTGCGATCACGCTCGAGCCTTGGGGCCGACCCGATCACCCCCAGCGGCTCCGTGCGCAATCGGTGCTGGCGGTGGTGCTGTGGAACAGCGGCTCGACCGAGGCGCACCGCCGTGAGGCCGTGACGCTGGCGGGTCGCGCTCGTGCGGCCTGGCGGGCTAGAGGTGTGTCCTTTGACCACGACCTCGCACGCCTGGACGAGATCAAAAACTCGCACTGAAACCGCATCGTGGATTAATCAAATCCGCCTCGGTTCGCAATATCAGTATTGATGGAATTGGTGTGCACGTCGACGTTCCCGACCACGAACGCCAAACCATCCCACGACGCGAATTGGGGTGAGCCGGTTCGTGCCTCGCTCTCGCTTGTTGGGTTGAACCCGCGGCCATCAACAGTGTCGCGGTCTCCCATAGGAACAAGCATGAATCCACGAACAATTGTCATGATCGCCGTACCCCTCGCATTCGCCTTGACCGGCTGCGATGCCGAGAATGATTTCTCCGAGGATCGTACTGCAGAGTACGACGAGGAGTTCGCCGCCGAAGAGTCGGAGCCCGACTTCGCGCTCCCGTATGAAGGCGCCGGATCGTTCAGCATCCAGTCGGCGATCGAGGCTGCTTCCAACTTCTTCGTTCCCGTCGGAACGCTCGATCGTGCGGACTGCTCGACGATCGCGGGTTGGGTCAAGGACGGCGACACCACCGCGCCCACGTGGGCGAGCATTCGTACCGCACCGTTTCCCAATGGGGTGCAGATCGCCGTCCCTCTGGCCAACCTCTATCGGCCCGGCCTTCCATTCGCGGACAAGAATCACGGCTTCAGCATCGCCACCCCGGCGTGGCTGAAGGACGGGGTCACCCGCACGATCTACGCCCACGGGATCAACGTCGATACCAACGGCGCTTGGGATGTCAACGCCAACAGTCCGTTGCTCAACCTCAGCGGCAAGCAGCTGTGCTGCGGCAATGGTTGCTTCGGCGGGCCCGACATCGATGATGGTGGACACGGCGGTCCGCCCAGCGGCCCCTAGACCTCGTCTTTGACGGGTTTGCGCCGCTGTTGGGGCGGCGCAAACCACCTGCTTTGTCCCCATGCCCACTCCTGACGTCCCCACGCCGCGCTGCGGTGACGCGGTGCCCGTGACCCGGTTGCTCGAAGCGTGCAACCACGGCGAGCCCGGTGCGCACGCGCGCCTCATCGCCGCTGTCTATGCGCAGCTGCGACGGATCGCCCAGCGACAGCTGGACGCCGAGCGCGGCTACCATACGCTTCAGCCCACGGCGGTCGTGCACGAGGCCTACGCCCGGCTCGCGGGCAGCGAGCCCATCGAGTGGAGCGACACACGGCACTTCTTCGCCGTGGCCACCACCACCATGCGGCGGATCTTGGTGGACCACGCGCGGGCGCGTGCGGCCGTCAAGCGCAGCCGCCCCCCGGGTGGCGGAGCCCCGTGGGCCATCGACGCCGGGCTAGTGGCCGTGGCGCCAGCGCAGCTGCTCGCCATCGATCTCGCGCTCAGCCGGCTTCACGCGATCGATCCAGACAAGGGGAGTCTGGTGCAGCTGCGATTCTTCGGGGGGCTGTCGTTCGAGGAGCTGGCCGAGCTGTTGGGGTGTTCTCGGGCGACGGTGGTCCGCCAGTGGCGGGTCGCTCGCGCGTGGTTGTTCAACGAGCTTGGGGGCGGTGCGCGGTGATCTGCCCGCGGCAGTGGCAACAGCTCGATCGACTGGTCGGCCGCGCCCTCGAGCTGCCTGCCCGCGACCGCGAGCACTACCTGGCCGCCCACGAATCCAGCGCCACGGTGCAGGCTCAGGCCCGAGCTCTGCTCGCAGCCGACGCTCACGCGGGGGCATTCTTGGAGCGGCCCGTCGTGGCGCTGGATGGTGGTCCGGGCACGCCGGAGTCGGTCGGCGGTTATCGGATCGTGCGGCGGCTGGGTCGCGGAGGAATGGGGGAAGTATTCTTGGGGGAGGGGGGCGGCGGCGACCGGGTTGCCATCAAGGTGCTCGCTGCGGAACTCCATCATCCGGACTTCGTGCGACGGTTTGCGTGCGAGCGCGAGATACTGTCCACATTGGACCACCCGCATATTGCTCGGCTACGGGACGGAGGAAACTTGACCGACGGACGCCCGTATATGGTGATGGAATACATCAGCGGGGTACAGCTTCAGCGCCACTGTGAGACGGGCCTGGGCCTGAGCGAGCGGCTGGAGCTGTTCGTGGAGGTGTGTGTCGCAGTTGCATATGCTCATCGTCGACGGGTGCTGCACTTGGACATCAAGCCCCACAATGTGCTCGTTGCCGAAGCTGGTGTGCCCGTGTTGGTGGACTTCGGCGTGGCCAGACGGATGGTGGGGGGCGCCGAGGTTGCCGCGGGTTCTTGCCCCCTCACCCCACAGTATGCGAGCCCAGAGCAGCTTCGAGGAGGACCACTGACTCCGGCGAGCGACATCTATTCGCTCGGTGTGATGCTCTACCGTTTGACGAGTGGTTTGTTGCCGTATACTGAGATGAGATCGTCGCAATCCCGCTCATCATGTATCGCCGCGGCGCTGGATTGTCATTGGTCGAGTATGGTGAGTGGTGGAGATCTTTGCGTGCCGCAGTGGCCGCGTGATGAGGACGAGCTGTGGAGACGCCGCCGCCCGGGGGCAGGAGATCTCCAAGCCATCATCCTCGGGGCCGTACAGCCCGAGCCGTCCCAGCGGTATGCCTCGGTCGAGCACTTCATCGAAGATCTCCGTCGGTACCTCCGGTCGGTCCCGGTCGGAACACGGTATGAAGTGGTCCGTCAGGGGCTCGGAAGATTGAGCGGGTGGCACAAGGGAGCGATGTCGTGGGCTCGCCTTGGCATGTCGGTGTTGGCAGGGGTGACCCTGGGAAGAGACCGGCACCGGAGGCCAATCGAGGTGGAGCCGCCATCCCGCTAGAAGGGGTGTCAGTGGCCGTAGAGCCACCCGTTGGGGGCTGTCTTGCCCGTAGTTTACATCTGGATCGTAGCAGGCCGAAACGGCCTGGAGTGCCCATGTTTCGAGAGGTGATTCGATGAATAGAATGAAGTTTGGTTCCATTGGCCTCGTGCTGTCTTTCGTACCCATCGTCGCGGCGTGTGACACGAGCGCCGAGATGGAGTCGAGCCTCCGTGCGGGAGGCTTCGCGCTGGTCGTCGAGCGCTGGCCCCCCTCTGGAGGCACGCTCAACACCGCATCGTTGGGCGATGGTCCGCTGATGCGGCTGCTGCCGCCGAGCTACCCAGGTGGCCTGGCCCGGGTGGACGACGTCGTCGTCCACGACGTGGAGCTGGTCCCGGCGCCGATCGGCCTGGACGCCTCACTGTGGGTGAGCGCGCCGCAGGGCGAACTGGTCGTCGCCACGGGGGACGGAGTCCACAAGGGCGAGGCGCTGGTGGGGTCCAAGTGGTGGCTCGATTCGTTCCATACGCACTACCTCACGGTGACCGAGCATGCATTCGCGGGGCACCATGGTTACCAATTCGAGGAGCGGTGGATCGACGAGGAGAACCAAAGTACGCCGATCTGTGAGGCCGACGACCAGGGCGAGCGGTGGGCGTATGTCGTCAGCGATGTACTGGTGACCGCCGACGCCCGTATCGAGCCCGACCCAGGGGCCCTGCTCATCGCGTGTGCTTCGGGCGCCCTGGGCAAGGCGATTACCTGGGGGTTTTCGCCGTGGCACGGCACGCATGCAGATCCGCTGCGCTTTTATCAGACGGGGGTGCGTACGGTACGGGCCGACTATTGCGGTGACGGCGTATCGTGGACGGAGGACGGTACGTGGATCCAGGTCTCGAGCACATCCGCGGGCCTCGTTTTTTGGCACCCGAAGATGAAGACC
>JAHZJA010000260.1 GCA_022601155.1 Deltaproteobacteria bacterium
CTCGAGTGTCTGGGAGCCAGCGACGAACGAGAGGCTCGTCGTCGGCTGCTGGAGCGGTGCTTGGTGGAGGACGATCATGAAGGGGTCGTCGACTGCGATGCGATCTCCAGCGATGCGCTGGAGCGTCTCGAGCGAGCTCTCGAGGAAGCCGAGCCACTGGCCGATGTGCGGACCCGAGTCGGGTGTCAAGCGTGCGGCCACGAGTTCGTCGCTCCGCTGGGTGTCGGCGGGTTCGTGTGGCGAGAGTTCGCCGCCGAGGCGCGGCGCTTGGTCCAACAGGTGCACGTGCTGGCACGCGCATACGGATGGCGGCCCCACGACGTGCTGTCGCTGTCGGTCCGTCTTCGCAACGAGTTCATGGAGCTGGCCACCGCGTGAACGGACTGCTGCAGCGAATCGTCTCGCAAGCGCGAGGAACCACGGTGGAGCCGGGGCCGCGGCCGCTGGTCGACCCTCGGTTCTCACCACCGCCCGTCGCGGACGACGAGATGCGGGCCGAACTCGAGCTCGAGGCCAGCGACGGCGGCGGTCGAACCGATGGGGACAGGGGGCTGGTCCCTCGTGATGGTCGCCGTCGTCGTCAGCCCGAGCCACAGCGGGTGGTGGGTCGTCGACCGGAGAACCTGGCCGTGATGTCCGACCCCGCCCCTCGAGACGGGACCTCGCGTGTCCGGCCAGTAGCCGCCGTCGAGACACCCTCGTCGGTGGGCAGACCGACGGCTGCCGATGTCGATGGCCCTGCGCCCCGGGCTGCAGAGCAGTGGAGGCCCGGCCCCACACCCACGGTCGACCGGTCTCCCGATGCCGAGCTTCGGCCCGCCCCGACGTTCATCGTCAATGCCATTGCGGCTCCGCGTGCGGCTCGGCACGGCTCGCCGTCCACCCCAGTAGAGGTCGACACTCGGCGTACTCGCCGTGAGGCCGAGGCACCCGGGCCCGCGCAGCCAGTGCAGGTCACGATCGACCACATCGAGGTCCGCGTGGCACCGCCACCGCGCCGCACCGCCGCGGCATCGGGGGCACGTTCTTCGGGAGGCCTCGACTTGGCCACCTATCTGTCTGACCGATCACGGAGGTCACGGTGAGCGCTCAGCATGCAATCGCAGCGGTGACCCAGGTCTTGCGCACGATGTTGACCACCCCGGTCGACGCCCAAGTGCCCGGGGCGACCGTCTCCGTGGGCCCTCCCGACGCCGTGGCCGGGCCTGCGCCGGACAATCGCGTCAACGTGTTCTTGTACCGGGTCAGCCCCAACACCGCGCTTCGGTCCCACGACATCCCCACCCGCAGAGGCTCGGGCCAGCTGATGCAGCGACCGGTGATCGCCGTCGACCTGCACTACATGGTGACGTGCTTTGGAGACGAGGTGACGCTCGTGCCGCAGCGGTTGCTCGGCACGGTGCTCAGCACCCTGCACGCGTCGCCGATGCTGAGCCGCGATCGGATCACCGCTGCCTTGGCGCCGCCCGAGCCCCTGGCCGACTCTGGGCTCGAGGATCAGCGTGACCTCGTCAAGTTCCAGCTCGAGGCACTGTCCAACGAGGAGCTGTCGCGGCTGTGGTCGACGCTGCTGCAGACCAAGTACGCGCTGTCTGTGGCGTACCGAGCGTCGACCGTGCTCATCGAAGAGCCGGTGGCCCCGGTCCAGAACACCCCCGTCGAGGAGCGTCGCGTCCATGTGGTCATCGCGGCTCGGCCGATGATCGAGGCGGGGGAGGTCGTCGACCAGCCCACCGCGGCCATCACGGCCGAGCGCATGTTGTTGCTGCGCGGCAATGCCCTGAGTGCTCGCCCCGCCGAGCTGTGGTTTGGCGATGTGGTCACCACTGACTACGAGACTCGTGCGGAGGGGCTGCGGGTGACACCGCCATCCACGGTGCGGGCGGGTGTCGTGGGAGTTCGGGTCGTGCATCCGGTGGTCGGGCAGGACTCGACCGCGACCGTCTCGGAGACGTCCAATGTCGTGGCCGTCCCGCTGCGGCCGGTGATCTCCGCGCTTCCCTCCGTGGTCGGCGATGTGCTCACTATCGAGGTCTTGCCCGAGGTCCACCTCGACCAGACGGCCACGGTGCGCCTCGAAGAGGTCGCGACGGGCAGCGTCGCGCGGCTGGCCGTGGATCTCGAGCAGGCCCGCATCCTCGCCGGGCTTCCGGAGCAGACGACCTCGCTGTCGACCGTCATGGTGCAGCTGCCTGCGCTACCTGGGGGCGTGCACCGTGTGCGCCTCGAGGTGGATGGCCTGCCCAACGTCGGGACGGCCGACGGCAGCATCGATCGAGACCCAGAGGTGGTGCTGTGAGTCATCCGACCGCAGAGGCCCCGCACGTGTCGACCGGTGAAGGGGCGCTTCATCAAGCCGTCGAGCGGCTGCGGGAGGGTCTGACGGCGCTCTCGCGCCATGACCAGGCCGAGGGACAGATGGAGCTGGCGCCCGTCGATGCGCTCGACGTGGTCGGCGACCTGTTTGGCCTGACGAACTTCGAGCGGGGGCTGCTCATGCTGTGCGCCGCGGCTCAGCTGGACGCGGCCGTGGCCGAGCGTTGTCGCGAGCACACGAGCGCCCCGGCGCCCAGCTTTGCCCTCGCATCGCGGCTGCTGGCCGACGGACACCTGAGCGCACTGCATCCGGTTCGACCGCTGCGATGGTGGCGGCTGCTGGACTCCGGTGGTGCATCGCCGGGCCCGTGGACGCCGCTGCAGATCGACCCTCGGATCCTTCATCAGCTGTTGGGGATGCCCCACATCGATGAACGGCTCGACGGGATCGTGCAGCCGTTGTCGCCACCGCCGTGGTCACTGCCGAGCCTCGTGGAGCAGGGTCGTGCCGTCGCGCTGCGTCTTGGCCACCACCATGGAGATTCGCCCGTGGTCGTGCTCGGTGGTGCCGAGTCGTCGACGCTTCGTGCGGTCGCCTACGAGGCCACCGGGGCGCTGGGTCTCGATGGGTTTGCCATCCGGGCCGCCGATCTGCCCCGGGAGCCCGAGGCGCGCCAGCAGCTCGCCCGTCTGTGGTGCCGAGAGGTGTTGCTCAGCGGTGGGCTGCTGCTGGTGGATACCGAGGGTGGTGGCGACTCAGTGGCGGTGGAGCATTTCGTGGCCAGCCTCGACGCGCCCGTGCTGCTGCTGGGGGCCAGCAATGGCGTGGCGCGGGTGCGCCCGACCCATGTCGTGGAGGTACGTCCGCCCACGACGGTGGAGGTCCTCGAGCGCTGGCGCGGCGACAGTGGCCAGGGCCAGGCATGGTCGCGCGGGGTCACCGAAGCGCTGTCGGACTATCGGCTGGGGCTGCATCAGCTCGAGGCGGTGCGACGCGAGCTCATCGAGGCGGCACCGGTCGACCACGCCCAGGTCGCTCGCGGGGCCTGCCGCGCGCAAGTGCGGGGGGGACTCGACGGGCTGGCGCAGCCGCTGGATGTCCGCGCATCGTGGGACGACCTGGTGCTACCCCAGGGGCAGCGAGATCAGCTGCAGCAAATCATCGACCACGTTCGGCACCGACACCGCGTGTATGAGACCTGGGGCCTGGCCGACAAGGGAACCCGGGGGCTGGGCATCTGCGCTCTGTTTCACGGGGCCAGCGGAACCGGCAAGACCACGGCCGCGGAGGCGGTGGCAGGGGTCCTCGACCTCGCGCTGTACCGCGTGGATCTGAGCCAGGTGGTCAGCAAGTACATCGGGGAGACGGAGAAGAAGCTGGAGCGGATCTTCACCGCCGCCGACGGTGCAGGCGTGGTGCTGCTGTTCGACGAGGCTGATGCCTTGTTCGGACGACGGACCGAAGTTCGCGATAGTCACGATCGCTACGCCAACATCGAGGTCAGCTATCTGCTCCAGCGCATCGAGACGTACCGGGGGCTGGCGCTTCTGACATCCAA
>JAHZJA010000026.1 GCA_022601155.1 Deltaproteobacteria bacterium
GGCCCCTCGCCAGGAGCCGCCAGGACGCCGGCCGCAACCATCGCGGCGACCGTGAGCACGGCTGCGACCACGTTGACGCGTACCAGCAGCGGCGTGAACCGGCTCCCCGCCATGATCTTGAGCCCCGGCGTATGGCCGGCAAACGCAATGGCCGCGAGCATGGGCCGACCAAAACGACGACGCTCAGCCACGACGCACCCCACTGTCGACGATCGCCGCCGCCATGCGCCGAGCCGCCTCGAGCATGCGCGGGCCGGGGCGCCCCGAGAACCGCTCGTCGAGCCGATAGACCCGCCCTGCCTTCGCCGCAGGAAGCTGCTCGAGGCCCGGGCGGCCGATCAAGCGCTGCGGGTCGAGCTTGGACTCGTCGACCCCACACCACGACACGAAGCACAGCTCGGGCGCAGCCTTCACCAGCTCTTCCGCCTCCACTTGCACACTGGCCCCCGCTCGCTCTCCGAACACATTGACACCCCCCGCCAAGGCGATGAGCTCGTCGGCATAGGTATCGCGACCGGGCGAGAACATCGGCCGCGGCCACCACTCGAGATACATCCGGACCGGCTTGGCCGGGTGCGTCCGCCGTAGCGCCGCAATCTCGGCCTGCATCCGCTCGACCACCTCGTCAGCGCGTGCGGCCAACCCCAGCCGCGCCCCCACCCGCCGCAGATCGTGCAGCACGTCGTCGATGGTCCGCGGCGCCAGGACCACCTGGGGGATGCCGCGAGCACGCAGCCCGGTCACGATGCGCTCCATCCCGGGGACGGACAGCGAGCTCACCACCAGCGCGGGCTGGAGCGCCTCCACCTTCGCCAGGTCGGGACCCAGGTCGGGCCCGAGGCGGGGCAGCGAGGCCGCCATGGGCGGATGATCGGTGGAGTCCTCGCACGCCACCACCTTGTCGAACGCTCCCAGTGCCTCCACGAGCTCGGCATTGGACGGCGCCAGCGTGACCAGCCGCTGCGCCGGGGATTGGGCGGGCGGATCGCCGAGCGACTCCACGTCGAACGGACCGCTGGCCACGCTGTCGCCCCCACGGGTGTGCAGCTGCAGCTCGAAGCACCCGCGGGCCGCCAGCCAACACCGGGCGGCATGCACCACGTCGGGATCGGTCGCGGTGGTCTCGTCCACGACCTGGCGAGCGAGGTCGAACTCGGCCCAGCCGTCATCACCGCCCTCGCGACGGACGACGAAGCGCTGCGCGTGAGACGAGCCGGCCTCGGCCGCCGGGTCGAGGACCGCGACGCAGCGCCTGGTCTGCCAGCGTAGCTCGGGCTTGGCCATGCTAGGTGATGCGCTCGCCGGGCTTGCTCGTCTTGGGATCGAGCGTCGGCATGGTCAGACCTGGGTCGTCGTCGCCGGCCACCAAGATCATCCCCTCGCTGAGCCCGAACTTCATCTTCCGCGGCGCGAGGTTGGCCACCACCATCACATGCTGCCCCACGAGACCCTCGGGCTCGAAGCTGCGCGCGATGCCGCTGAAGATGTTGCGCGGTCCCAGCGGTCCCAGGTCGACGGTGAACTGCAGCAGCTTCTTGCTGCCCTCCACCTTCGTGCACGCCAACACCTTGCCGACACGCAGGTCGATGGGCGTGAACTGGTCGAATGCGATCTCCGACTCCAAGTCGGGGACGGTGTAGTCCGCATTCGCGGCCGCGGCGGTCTCGGGCTCGGTCGTGGCTCCCATGGTCTCCTTGCTCGCCTCGATGATCGCCTCGATCGCTTCGGGCTTGATGGGCTCGGCCAGCGTCTCGTACTCACCCAGCGCGTGCCCTCCGGGCAACGGCACGGCCCCCGTGCTGAAATCCAGCGGGGCCGGCAGCTTCAAGAATCGCTCGACCTTCGCCGCCCAGTCGGGCAGCACGGGCTTGAGCAACGCCGCCACCACCTGGGTGGCGTAGATTCCCGCTGAGCAGATCGCCCGCGCTCGCTCCGGGTCGCTGCTCGACAGCTTCCAGGGCGCGCCCTCGGTGAGATACAGGTTGAAGTCCTCGGCCACCTCGATGGCCATTCGCATCACTCGCGCCGACTCGAAGTTGGCGAACATCGCGGGCGCATCCCTCAGACGCTGCTGCGCGCGCTCGACCAGCGGCTGTGCATCGGAGAGCAGATCGCCCACGGTGCCACCCAGCCGCCCCGTGATGAACTTGACGCTGCGGCTGGCCAGGTTGGCGGCCTTCTTCACCAGCTCGGCGTTGACCCGATTGACGAAGTCCTCGAAGTTGAGGTCGATGTCTTCTTGGTTTTGGCCCAGCTTGGCCGCGAAGTAGTACCGCAGATACTCCGCCGGGAGCTGGTCCAAGTAGGTGCGCGCGAGCACGAAGGTCCCGCGCGTCTTGGACATCTTCTCGCCGTTGACCGTCAACCAGCCGTGCACCTGGACGCGCGACGGGGTGTTGTAGCCGCCCGCATGCAGCATCGCCGGCCAAAACAGGCAGTGAAAGTAGACGATGTCCTTGCCGATGACATGGACGATCTCGGTGGTCTCCGCGTCCGACTTCCAGTACGCGTCGAAGTCGTGACCCCCGTCGGCACACCACTTGTCGGTGGCGGCGATGTATCCGATCGGGGCGTCGAACCACACGTAGAAGTACTTACCGGGGTGGCCGGGCACCTCGAACCCGAAGTACGGCGCGTCACGGGAGATGTCCCAGTCGCGCAGACCATCGTCCACCCAGCCCATCACGTAGTTGCGGACCGAGTCTTGGAGGATCGTCGTGCCGCCGTCAGCCGGGGCACGCAGCCACTGCCGCAAGAACTCTTCGTGACGGGCCAGCGGAACGAACAGGTGCTCCGAGTCACGGAGAACCGGGGTGCTGCTGCAGATCGAGCAGTGCGGCTCGCCGAGGTCGGTCGGCGAGTATGTACTCCCGCAGACCTCGCAGTTGTCCCCGTACTGATCGGCGGACTTGCACTTGGGGCAGATGCCCTTGACGAAACGATCGGGCAGGAACATCTCGTCGTGGGGACAGTACAGCTGCTCCACGGAGCGCGTGGCGATGTCGCCCTTGGCCTCCATCGTGGAGAAGATGGCCTCCGCGTGCTTGCGATTCTCCTCCGAGTGGGTCGTGTAGAAGATGTCGTAGCCGATCTTGAAATCGTCGAAATCGGCGCGGTGCTCGTCGTAAGCACGGGCGACGAGTTCCTCGGGCGTGATGCCCTCGCGACGCGCCCGCATCTGGATCGGCGTGCCGTGGGTGTCGTCGGCCCACATGAACACGCAGTCCTCGCCCGCTTGCTTGCGCGCGCGCACGTAGACATCGGTCTGGATGAACTCCAGCAGATGACCGAGATGGATGGAGCCGTTGGCGTACGGCAGGGCAGCAGTGACCAGGACCCGCTTGGACATTGGCAAAGAGGGTTCTAACAGGGTCCCTCCCCTCGCCTATACCCACATGGAATCATTGAGTTATCGAGTCCCCGGGGCGGGGTTCGAGCCCAACGGTGTCTCGGTACCCGCGGACGGTCCTCGACCGCCGAGGTCGAGACCTGCCTGCGTGAGCGGGGGACCGACGGACCTAGGCCCGAGACCGCGCCTACGACGACGAGCCGCGGTCTTTGAACGAATCGGAACCCATCGCGATGGTCCTACGGCCGTCGTCACCGGCCGGCGCCGGGCGGGCCCACTGACCCGAAGACTCGCCGTCCGAGGCCGGGGCGCCACCGTGATGCGAGACCGCATCACCCGGCACGATCACCCGACGCGAGGCCGATTGGTCCGCGGCAACGAGCAGACGCGCGGCCGAGTCTTCGGAGCCTCCCGCGGCCACCTGCTCGAGGTTGTGGAGCAACGACGCCGCCGTCTCGCAGCGGCGCTCCAGCGAACCGACCATCTCGTCGACCTGCGCGGCGAGACCAGAGACCACCTCGGGCAACACGTCGACCGCCGCATACCGCAGCCGACGGGGCGCCGACAGTAGCGGTGTGATCTCACCGGGCGACTGGGTCGCCAGCGACATCTTCGACTCGAGGACCTTCACCGTCTTGATGGCGAGGTGGTAGTTCCGCTGCGTCCGCATGTAGCCGACGTACGACAGCTCGATGACCCGCTTGCCGTTGGGATCGGCAGCCGTCGCCTCCTCGATGGGCCGCGGAAAGACGAAGTCCAGCCCGATCATCAGCTGACCGAGCAGCTGGTCGATGCGCTCGATCAATCGGTTGAGCTCGTCGGAGCCCGAGTTCAGGCGCCGCGCCGAGTTGCCGAGCCGATGAAGCTCCTCCGTGATGGCCATGCGATCCCCTTCCGGTGGCGGTGATCGCACTCCTTGTGGTCCGTCAGGACCGGGCCACCCGGCCCTTGCACGACGATCCAATCCGCACGACGAGCGTACGGGACCGCTCGATTGCGTTCAACTGATCGAGGCGCGTGCGGTCGAGCGGAGTGTGTACACGGTTGGAGTCGCTCCGCGCTGCATGCGGAGACCTCCCGACGACTTCGCACCCGCGATGCGTGCATGGTGTGCGGAGCGCTGCCATGACGACGGCTCATTACGGGTCGCTCAACACTCTGGTCCGGCATACGCAAAGCTCTCCGCGTCGCGGGTTTGGACCACCAAACCCCTTCGGTACCCGGCGGACCCCGTTCCGTAGCAGGCCTACACTCGTGTAGGGTCGATTCCGTGCCAACGTCTCGCCGCTCCGGTCTCGTCCTCGGGCTCCTCGCGCTGCCCGCGATGCTCTGCGTTTCGGCGACCGCCGAGGCGCACTTCGTGCTCGACTCGCCGCCCGCCGCCACCGAGCAGACGGCGCTGGGCGATCCCCAAAAGGCACCGCCGTGCGGCGACGACGGGAGTGCCGTCGCCACCGACATCGTCACCA
>JAHZJA010000261.1 GCA_022601155.1 Deltaproteobacteria bacterium
GTCGAGGCCACGCTCAAGGACGGGGTGCTCACCATCACCCTCGCCAAGCGAGCCGAGGCCCGGCCGCGGAACATCACCGTGCGCAGCCTCCTCGCCTAATCAGCCACCGCACCGACTCCAGGAGATCATCGCCATGACCACGCCCACCCCATCCACTCCCGCCAGCTCCGACGACGCCGTGCGTGCCTTCAGGGTGCCTGCTGTCGACATCTTCGAGAACGACGACGAGTTTCTGCTCGTGACCGACCTTCCCGGAGTGGAGCAAGAGGCCGTCGAGCTCGAGCTCGAGCAGGGCGAGCTGACCTTGTTCGCACGGCGCGAGGTCCCGCGCGAGGGCGACAGCTTGGCCCTGCACCGCACGCTGGGTGACTTTCGCCGAGTGTTCCGCATACCCGACCGCGTCGACGCCACGCGGGTGCAGGCCCAGCTCGACGATGGCGTGCTGAAGATCCACCTGCCCAAGGCCGAGCAACTCAAGCCACGGCGCATCGCTGTCACGGCGTCCTGATCCGGCCCTCGTTGCTCATCGTCCCTCGTTCACCTCCAATCCCGCGTCGCATTCGAGCTCGTCCCGACCCCGTTGCTCACTCCGTCCACCCCAGCCCGTCCTGTCCCTCTGAACCGTTCGTCCCTCTTTCGTTCCGTCCCCGGTGTGGCGCCGCGACCATCCAATCCCCAGGGTGGCTGCGGCGCCGCCCTTCTTTTGAGGGCGCCCGCGCAGATGAGTGGCGTCGTTGCGCCGAGACCGCGCCGCAAGTCCATTGGCATGAGCGTGGAACCTCGCGGGGTCGCCGTTCGTCTCAACTGGGGGCACCCGGTCGTCACGGGCACGGGAGCCGTCCCTCGCTATACTCGAGCGCGCTGCTTCCACCCGTGACCCTCGCCCCCCGGGATTGTCGACATGCGGACTCGATCGGTGCCCTCCTTGATGCTCTTGCTCGCCCTGGGTGCGTGCCGTACGGCTGGATCTGGACCCGCCAGCACCCCCCCCGAGCAAGCCGCGCTTCGCGCTCCCTCGCCGTCCCCCGATGAATTGCCCGCCCCCGAGGCTTCGGTTGGGGATCTCGAGGTCGCATTCGAGCGGGCCGCCGAGGCCATCGCCCCGTCGGTGGTGTCGATCACCAACGAGCAAGACGCCGCGTCTCAGGTGCCTCCGTGGATGCGCCCGTTCAGCCCCAAGGGCGAGGTCAAGGGCCTCGGCAGCGGGGTGATCATCGACGAGCGCGGCTACATCCTCACCAACAACCACGTCGTCGCCGACGCGCAGGAACTCAAGGTCCGGCTGTCCGACGATCGAGAGCTCCACGCCGAGGTCGTGGGTACCGATCCCAAGACGGATCTCGCGGTCATCCGGGTCCGTGCCACAGGGCTGCAGGCCGCGCCGCTGTCGGATGTCGCGCAGCTGCGGGTGGGGCAGTGGGTGCTGGCGGTTGGCAGCCCATTCGGTCTGCGCCGCACCGTGACCGCGGGCATCGTCTCCGCCGTGGGCCGGGGAAGCATGGGCATCACCGACTATGGTGACTTCATCCAGACCGACGCCGCGATCAATCGCGGCAACTCTGGCGGCCCCTTGATCGACCTGCGGGGCCGCGTCGTCGGTATCAACACGGCGATCTTCTCCCCCAACGGCAGCAGCACGGGCATCGGGTTCGCGATCCCGTCCACCATGGCCCGCGTGGTCAAGGAGCAGCTCATCGCACACGGTCGCGTGCGGCGGGGCTGGCTGGGCGTGGTGATGGGCGAGCTCGACCCGGTCCTGTCCGACTCGTTTTCCTATGAAGGAGAGCACGGGGTCCTCATCGACGATGTCGACCCCACGGGCCCCGGTCACGCGGCGGGCATCCGTGCGGGCGACATCGTGATGACGCTCGACGGCCAGGAGGTTCGCGACATGGCCAACTTCCGCAACACGGTGGCCCAGGCTGGTCCCGAGGCTGCGGTCCAGCTGCAGCTTTGGCGTGACGGTCGAGCGATGCCGCTGAAGGTCGTCTTGGGGGCGCTGCCGGGCACGCCCGATGCCGCGCCCGTTCGCACCGCGCCACCCGAGGCTGCCAACACGCGTCAGCCGCTGGGTCTGACCCTCGAAGATCCCGACGATCGGCTGCGGCGGAGGCTGGGACTGGCCAAGGGCGGGGCCGTGGTTCGCTCCGTCGAGGCGGGATCGGTCGCCGAGGAAGCCGGGCTGCACCGTGGGGATGTGGTGGTACAGGTGGCCGGGGAGCACACGCCCTCGGCCGCCGACGGGCAGCAGCGCCTGGCGAATGCCGACCTCGACCAAGGGGTTCGGATTCGGGTGCAGCGCGGCCCCTACGGTCGATTCGTCGTTCTGAGGCGGCAACCGAGCCCCTAGCCTCGACTTTGGCGGTTTTCCACGCGCCGTAACCCCGCCCCCGACCGCTGTGGCAGTGTTTTCGCTCCTCGACGCATGACCCGATGCGCCTCCGAAGCGCAGCCTCGCCAGGCAGCTGCCGCTTGACGGCGTTGTGGCGCATGGAAAACCGCCAAAGTCGAGCCTCGCGGCTGTTTCGCAGCCCGTTGGCCGAACCCCGCCACCGGGTGCCGTCTCGGGGGTCCTACCGCACCAGCCTTTCATCGTTCGGTGGTTTTTCGGCCGTGCAGCACAGTGGTCTATAATCGGATGCCGCGCTTGGTGCGCGATGTCCGTGATGGTCGACCCACACTCTCCCGCGTTGCCCAGCCCCGACGGTGATCCCGGTTCGCCGCCGGTTACCCTTTGCTGTGCCACGGTCGATCAGTCCGCGGTGCAGGCTGCGGCCGGATCGCTCGCGGCACGTGGCCATCGAGTCGAGCTGGCGATCGGGGTGGATGCCGACCCCTCGCTGCTGACCCGAGCGATCGATGTGCTGGGAGGACGAGGGCTGTATGTGTTGTGCCGCAGCCACACCCTCGACCGCGCCGCCATCGATCATCTGCGGGAGCTGCTGCGGGAGCGCGAGGTGCCGTTTGGTCGCACCCTGACCCTCGCCGTCGACGTCCAGCGCCCGCGCGAGCTCGAGCAACGGGTGGTCTCGGTCCTGCGTCGGATGGTGACCGGGCGGGCAGATGGCAAGCCCAAGCCGTGGGACTCGAGCGTGCCGCCCGGCGACGAAGACCCCGACACCACGGTGCGTCGGCCGGGCGTGACCGCCCAGACCGGCTCTACTTCCATGTTGGACGGGCTGGGAACCATCCCCGAAGATGCCGACCCCCATGCCTCGACCTCACAGATCGAGGTCTTCGGAGGACTGGATGCGCAGGGCTACACCGGGGCCGACCACACGCAGGTCACCCGTGTGCCCACCGAGCCGCGACCGAGCCCGCTGCCGGCCCCCGTTCCGTCTCGGACCGCGCCACCCACGACGCCGACCCCTGTGATCACGACCGCACCGCCGACCATGCCCACGGCCCCGCAGGCGGTGGTGCCCCCGCCGGCCCAGGCCGGTCCGCAGGTACCGATGATGGAGGGCGGCAGTGTGCCCATGGTCGGTGCGACCGTGGAGACGCCCGCGGATCTCCTCGTGCACGAGACACCGGCGGCGCTCCATGCCACGCCCGAAGATTCTGCCGTGGACTTCGAGCCGCCGCTGACCCTGGGTGGACGCGTGGGTCGTGCGCTGGGTAGCCCGGCTGGACTCGCGGTGGTGCTCGGTGGACTCGCCGTGATCGGGCTGGTGTTCGGGATCAGCGCAGTGGTCGGTGACGACGACGACGACGCCGGCGAGGTCGCCAAGGCCGGCTCGGTCTCGGCCGACGGTGCGGATGCCGATGCAAACGACGATGCCGCCTCCGACGAGCAGACTCCCAAGGGGGAGCCCGCGGCCGACGACGGCGCGAAGAAGGCCGAAGAGCCGACCGAAGCCAACACCCCGCTGGGTGCCGCAGGCGCTGAGGTCGAAGCGGTCGCGGCGGCTGACGACGGGACGCCGACCAAGGAGGTCCCGCCCGCAGCCGAGCCACAAGCGGCGCCAGAGCCCGTCGCCGCCGAGCCTGAACCACGGGCCGAGGCCGTCGCGGATGACGTGACCCGCTCTCGGGCCCGCACCCTGTCTCCCGATGAAGACCCGCCCGAGGTCGTCGAGGCGCTCAAGTCGCGTGATGTTCGTGCGCTCGATGTCTTCCTCGTGGCGCCCGAGCGCAAGGGCACGCTGAACTTCGAGGCCGCGCTGGAGTACTGCGATGCCCTCGAGGTGGCCGGCCTCAGCGGCTGGCGTGCTCCCGCGATCGGCGAGCTGCACTCGATTGCCACGGCCAAGATGCTGGGCAAGGCGGTGTTCTGGAGCGTGACGCCGGGCGACACCTTCGGCGACTTGATGCTGGTGCTCAACAGCGCCAAGAAGAATCGGATCTCCGTCGTCACTGCGGGGTGGGACGGAGCGCGGATCGTGTGCATCCGCCCGCGGCAGCCCTCCTGAGCGGTTGGTCGCGGCAGGGTGAGCCGCCCACAGGGGGTGGCGACGCGATCTAGACGCCGGGGACTTCTTCGATGGTCATGCTGTAGCTGACCATCATCTGTCCGCCGTCGTACGCGGGGAACCGGTAGTCGTAGATCGCTCGGCGGGCGCAGGCCACCACGCTGGGGTGGTCGAGTCCCTCGGACACGTCCACCGAGACGGCGGCGACGCGGCCGTCGGGCTTCAGCTCGAGCTCGAAATCCAGCTCGCCGTCGCCACCCAGCTCGGTGCCGTCGTCGTAGCAGGCGGCCATGTCCACGCACGCGAAGATCTGCGGCTGCATGCCCATCATGTGCTGGTGCAGATCGATGTCTTGAAGCCGATCATTGCCGCGGTGCATGTTGGACGCGCGGCTGCGGCGTCGATTGAACTGGGGAATGGACGCGTCGGGCAGAGTCTCGAGCGCGGGGACGTCCTCGGGTGAGTGAGGGCAACCGCTCGACAACTCGACGAACGTCCCTGCTTGCTCGCTGTGCTGGCGGATCGTCGCTCCGCCGAACATCTCGTTGCAGTCGTCGGCGGGATTGCACCCCGGATCGAAATCCGACAGCACCGTCGGATCGACCGACGCCTCCTGGCGATTGCACCCGAATCCGAGCGCGATCGAACAACCCACGACCACGAGGCATGCGCCTCGCCCCAGCGACCCACCACCCATCGTCACGGCTTCACCATACACGTCCCCATGTCCCGGGCGAATTGTTGGCGCCAGTGGAAGGCAATCTCGTGGGAGTAGGTGGGAGGACTGATTACGTTGGTCGTGTCGAGTTGGTACTCCGCACGACAACGTCGACATCGAGGCGGCGCGATGGTGTTCTTTTGGGACCCGTGGCTACGGGAGACGACGAGGTCATCCCCTCGGTCGGATGTACGTAGAAGACCCCATGCGACCGGAGTGATTGACGATGCAATTGCCCGGCACACATCGGCGCAGGTGCCGTCGAGCTGCGACTACCGATCGCGGATGCGGGACAGCTGAGGGGTTTCGCGTCGGCTCACGCCGAGCGACCGCCACCCATCGAGCGCAGCGCGGCGCCATCGATGACCGGCTCGTTCTCGTCGATGATCACGGTGACGTCCTTGGCCCCGCTGGCATCGGGGTGGGCCTCGCGTTCATCGAACAGTGCCCCGCCATCGTCATCGGACTCGGTCGCCGTCGCCGGGTCGGGCATCAGGCCCAGCGGGACCGCGATCTTGGCGACGACCACCCAGTTCCACAGGGTGGCCAGCGGGACGTGGGCGACGATCACGGGAAGCGGCACCATCTGGAACAGCAACTCATCGGTGAAGGCCAGGCCGTCGCGGCCTTCCTCCAGCACCCGCTCGAACACCGAGGCCAGCTCCGTACGCGGCAGGCGATCGACCAGGGTGTTGACCGAGATCGCATTGACGATGTCCCGATGGTTGATGAGCCCCTCGAACAACGCCCGCTCGATGATGAAGGTGGTGTGCTCGCGAATCTCGGGGATCTGGTCGCCGTGGTCGGGCGAGCCACCGGCGTAGCCAGGCTCCATGACGAATGCCCACAGCATCTGGGCGTCGAGAAATCGCACCCGATCGTCTGGCGTCAGCAAGGCGACGACCTTCGCCGGGGTGGTGATCTTCTCGTCGAGCGCGATCTGCAGGTCCTCGGCCGAAGAGTCGGGCGACTTCTTGGTCGCGATGCGCGAGCGAAGCCCGGTGGTGGCTTCGAGGATGCGGCCCCGGCGCTCGGGTTCCTGGGCCAGCGCTCGCATGATCGACCGCGGTGAGAAGTGCCGCAGGAAATCCTCCGCCTTGCGGAGCTTCTTCTGAAGCGAATGCTCGACGACGGCGGCCAGGAAGCGCGGCAATCCCGGCGACAGTTGCGATTCGGGGGTTTTGGACGGCTGGGGGGGCGAAGGGGCCGACATCGATTCGGGGGCTACGATACCGGAAATTGCGCGGGTTGGATCGTGTGTGGATAGGTGGGATGTCGTCCCCAATGGGGCCCAGAGGCCGAGCCATCCCTTGGATCTCGGAGAGGGCTGTTCAACCCTCGCACGCTTTGTATGATTTGGCGGATATGAATCGGTTCCCGCTCGCGGTGGCCATCGCGCTGATGGTGACGGCATCCGGATGCGGACGCACTGAATTCGAGTTTTCGGTGGGCCAGGTCGGCTCGTCTGGAGAACTGCCGACCAGCACGACCAGCGGTGGTGTGGTCACCAGCAGTACCAGCAGCTCGTCCGGGGACGTCATCACGACGCTCGACTCGACGACGTCCAACACCACCAGCACCACCAGCGGCAGCAGCTCCGAAGACAGCACCACCGGTCCCGAGGGTTGCGACCCGGAGCCGTGGGAAGGCGACCTGCTCCTCGACTCCGACGGGGAGTTGATGGACTACCCGGGGCACACGTCGATCACGGGCAACCTCATCATCTTCGAGATTTCGGACTCCACCGATCTCTCCGCGCTCGAGTGCCTGCGCAGCGTCGGCGGCAACCTCGAGCTGCGCGACAACCCTGGCCTCGAGCGCCTGGACGGGCTGCACAACGTCGAGGACGTCGGTGGCTACCTCTACTTGCTCAACAACAGCCAGCTGCAGAGCACCCAGGGGCTGCAGTCACTGCAGAGCACGGGCGACTTCGTGTTCGTGGAGGGCCACCCCAACCTGTTCCAGCTGTCGCTGCCGAGCCTGAGCAACGTCGGTGGTCGGTTCCGAGTGTGGGCCAATCCGCA
>JAHZJA010000262.1 GCA_022601155.1 Deltaproteobacteria bacterium
CGGGCACAAGTGACTGACGAGCAACGCAGCCATGCGGTTCGGGGGCGGTGTTCTGCATACACGCGAATACGGAGACACGCTCCTAGTCGGCGACGACTTCGACGGTGGGGAACTCCATCGAGGTGCAGTGCTCACCCATCGGTTCCCAGATCGCGGCGACCTCGGGCAGAGAGTGGGCACGGTTCATCGCTTCCTTGTCGATCCAGGGAAAGGTCTCCACGAAGAAGACACCGCGCTCCTCGTCGTGGCCGCGGAAGATCAAGTGGGGTGGGTCGTCGGCCACCAATCCGAGTCTCTGAAACGTCGGCCAGTGCTGCTCCAGGAGCTTGCGGAACTGCGGCTCCGCTCCGTCCTTCACCCAGTACCGACACAGCGTAATCGTGGGGCTCGTGCTCATTTTCTGATGATTAGCATTAAAGCTAATCATGATCCAGACCCCGTTTCGAGCCGTTGCGAGGCGCTCTGTGCTGGCGTCGTAGCCGCTCGAGGCGGCGGGCTTGGTTGTGGAGCAAGCGGATGGGCGCTGGCCGTGGAGCGGATCTCGCGGGTGGCTTGGGGGGACGACAGGCCTCACAATTGCGGGGCTGGTGTCACGCTCTCGCACAAAGGTCTTGAACCCGATCACCCGCACGACGGTGTGGTTGTTGGTCTGCGCGGTGTGGTTCGAGACGACGGGGTGCAGCGAGCCGCCCCGGTCGGGGTTGTCGGTGTCGGCGCGTGACTTCGAGACGGCGGACGCGATGTTCCACGCCGAGCCTCGCTGGCTTGGGGGCGATGGGGCGCTCTCGGTTCCCCTCGATGCCCAACGCACACTATGGATGTTCGGCGACAGCTTCGTCGCGACGAGCCCCGCGAACGTCCGTGGCGAATCCAAGATGATCCGCAACACGGTCGCCATCCAAGATGGGCTCAATCCTCATGGGGCCTCGGTGCGGTTTCACTGGAATCTCGACCCCGACGGAAGCCCGGCCCCCATCTTTGCCGACGAGGGTGACCGGTGGTTTTGGCCAGGGCATGGGGTGCGGCTCGACGAAGGACCTCTGCTGCTGTTTCTCATGGCCGTGCGAGGAACGCCGGACGAAGGGTTGGGCTTTACCGAGGCGGGCTACCGCGTCGTGCTGGTCGACGACCCCGAGGCTCCGGTCGAGCAGTGGTCGCTCGAGACCTTCGACCCTCCATCCCCGTCCGTCGATCCCAACGCGACGCTGGGGCTGGCGGTGCTTCGGGAAGGGCCGTGGGTCTATGCGTACGCCAACGCCCGCGGAGCGGAACACGTGGGTTGGCTGGCTCGACTCGCGGTCGAGGACGTCATGGCCCGTCGCATCGCACCAGCATGGTGGACGGGCGAAGACTGGGCCACCGTGGAGGTACTTGGAGACCGACCGCCGGCCGTGGTCATCGACGACATCGGGGCGGAATGTTCGGTGCACTTCGAGCCACGCACCAACGCCTACCTTCACGTAGCGAGCCGAGGGTTTGGGGCGACGACGATCGCGGTCCGCACGGCGCCCGCGCTCACGGGGCCGTTCACGGCGGCGCAGCAAGTGTTCACGCCCGCGGAGTCACTCGAGCCGGAGCCCTTCGTCTATGCGGCGAAGGCTCATCCGCAGCTGGTCACCGACGACCCCCAAGAGCTGCTCATCACCTACGCGACCAACACGTTCGATTTTTGGGCGTTGTTCTCGGAGCCGGGGTTGACCCGGTATTGGCCTCGCTTCGTGCGGCTGCGGCTCGAACGACGCTGAATGGCCCTGGGGGCTGCCGGGTGGCGCTACGACAGCGCGCCCGTGTCGTCGCTGATGTACAGCGGCTGGGCCCGGCCGGGTTGCAGCGCCCACATCCCGAGCCCGCCGAGGGCGACCACGATGACGGCGAGGACGAGCAAGGGGACCCGTGGACCGACCATCGCCATCGTGTCGCGGGCCGCAGGGCCGCGATCGTTTTGTGAGGGCAACCGGGCACAGGCGCAGACCCCCGGAAATCCGACCGGGGGGGCAATCGATCGACTCGGATCCCAGACTACCGCGGACACGACACGAGCTTCACGAGGGCGAGTCTCGCTGGCACGGGGAGGCGGGGCGTGACGGTGGCGCAGGGCCTCGTCGGTCGGCCGCTCCCGATCGGGCTACGGTGCCGCGGAAGGCATCGCCGTGGTGCCGGAGTCTTCCGAAGTCAGCAATCTCGACAACCGTTGGATGCGGGTCCGCCCCAGGTCGGTCGCCGTGTCCTCCCACTGCTGGACCGCTTCGAGCATGGTGGCGCCGCGCTCGGAGTCCCCTTGGCGGAGCCAGGCGTGGCCGAGCGCGAGATCGATTTCCGCCCGCTCCACGGGGTCGCCTTTGGCGGCGAGCGCCTGCGCTCGTTCCAGTGGGGCGATGGCGTCTTGGGGATTGCCCGCCAGCAGGGCCGCAATACCGGCCGACTTCAGGGGAAATGCGAGTGTGGGGTGCTCGGTGCCCACGACGTGCTCGAGCCCGGTGAGGGCGGTCTCGAAGTGAGGGCGGGCTTGCTTCCAGCGCCCTCCCATCACCATGGCCTCACCGAGGTTGGAGTGCGCCACCGCGGTGCGGTAGTCGGCGGCGCCGAGCTTGGCCTCGTAGATCTCGACCGCATGTTCGTGGGCCCGTGCCGCCTGCTCGAACTGCCCCGCGCTGTGGTCGACGACGCCCAGCAGCGTCCAGTTCTCTGCCAAGCCCACCTGGTCGGGTCCGAGTCGTTGCTGGAGCGCGAGCGCCCGGTTGGCCTTGTCGCGGGCGTGGTCGATGCGCCCCTGCGAAAGATCGAGATCGGCCAACGCGATGAGCGACTTGACCATCTCCAGGTGTCCCGCGGGAAAAAGGGCGGTCCACGTGGTGATGGATCGGTGAAGGTGTTCGGCAGCCTCGGAGTCGCCGCTGTGCAGCAGCGCGAGGCCGAGGTTGTGCTCGGCGCTGCTGGTGAACGGATGGCCCGAGCCGTACTTGTCCTCCATGTGATCCCGCAGCCAGCGAGCGTCCCCCACCGCCGTTTGAGCGTTGCCCAGCTGGACGGCGACCATGGCTCGGGCGGTGCGGGCTCGGGCCGCGAGGTGGTCGAGATCGCTGCGACCCTCGAGCGCCTTGACCAGCGCGTCGTAGGTGGCGAAGGCCTCATGGGGCGCGGTGAGGAACTGGTAGTGCCCTCGCGCGAGCTCCAGGGGGTGGCGCTGCTCCTCCGATCCGGTGCGCTCCACCCATGCGCTGGCCTGCGTCAGCCACATCGCGGTGGCCTCGGGGTCGCGCAGCTCCTGGCCTCCGTGGGTCGCCAGATCGACCCAAGCCTCGGTGGTGCGTTCATCGAGCCGCGCCGCGGTGGCCCGACCGATGGCCGCGGTGAGATCGGTGACGGCCGTGTCCTGCTCACCGAGCTCGAACCGCGACAGCGATCGCAGCATGAGCCCATCGACCTCGGTGGCGGGGTCGTGTTCCACCACGGCGCGGCGGATCAGCTCGTGGGACAGCTCCACGGCCTGGGCTGGATGACCGGTGCTGTGAGCGGTGTAGGCCGCGGCCAGAGCCGCGCGAAGGTGGGGATCGGCTGGGCCCTGGGGCTCGTCGTCTTCGGCGAGGGTGATGCAGCGGTCCACCTTGGGCAGATGAGATGCGGCATCGATTGCGTGCTCGACGGTGGTGGCGTCGGCAGTGGAGAAGGTCGCGCCCAAGGCCGTCAGCGCCGAGGCCCGCCCGGCCAGACAGCGAAGCTGGGCCTGCACCGCGGTGGAGGCCACGGCACGGCTCCCGCCGCACACCGTGTCTCGTGCACGACGCAGCTCGGCGTCGTAGCCCAGCATCGTCTGCGCCACCGCCTGGGCGGTGGTGTCGGCGTAGGGCGCCCCGGTGTTCGCGAACGCATCGCGGATGGACGAGCGGAGCTGCGGCGTCCCGTGGTCTTCGAGGGCGAGGTCCTCGCCACACGGTGCATCGGCTCCCCAGTTGGCCGCGGCGATGGTGCTCGCGAGTGCAGCCACGCTCGCTCCGTACAACCATCGATGCCGGGGCCGACGCTGCAGCTGCTCGAGCAGCGCGTCCATGCTGGGAAAGCGATCTTCGGGATCGAACGACAGGCCACGCAGCAGTGCACGACGAGTGGCGGCTATCCCTCGGGGCTGGAGCACGTCGGCCTGCAGCGTGCCCTTGTGCATCGCGTAGTGGAGGTGACGCAGGGAGTTGCCGCGAAACGGTCGGACCCCGAACAACCCACTCCATGCCGCGGCGCAGAACGAGAACTGATCGCTGCGCGCGTCCACGCGAGCGCCCCGGATCTGCTCGGGGGACATGTAGCCCGGGGTGCCCAGGACGGTGCCTTCGCGGGTCAGCGGTGTGCCCGACGAGCTCGTGCCCAGTCCATCGTCGGACAGCGAGTCGAAGTCGGTCCCCGACAGCGTCTGCGGCTCGGCGAGGGTTCGCACGAGGCCGAAGTCGACGACCTTGACCTTGCCGCGATCGTCGATGAGGACGTTGTCGGGCTTGAAATCGCGATGGACGAGGCCTGCCTCGTGCGCGGCGGCGAGGCCTCGGCCGGCCTCGATGAAGACCTCCAGCACGCGCTCGGCAGTTCGAGACTCGGCCCCGAGCCATGTGGTCAGGTTCTGACCCTGGATGTACTCCATCGCGATCCAGGCGCGCTCGTTGAGCATCCCCGCCTCGTACACCTGCACGACATTGGGGTGGCTCAGCTGTGCGAGCGAGCGCGCCTCTTGGAGCATCCTCGAGCTGGCGTCGGGCGAACGCCGGAGTCGGTGGACCAGCTTGACGGCGACCTTCCGGGTGAGCACGTCGTCGTAGGCTTCCAGCACCTCTCCCATCGCCCCGGTACCGATCTCGCCGAGGATTCGGTAGCGGGCGATCCGCTCGGGGGCAGGGGGCGGCCCGCCGAACAGGGCCGCACGGACTTTTGCGCGATGGTGCGTCTTGCGGGGATCGAGATCCTGGGTGTCGCTGCCCAGCTGCTCGAGCGCCTCCTCGTCTCCACGATCGAGGCCCGACGGAGATTGTCGCGAGCCCTCGATTGCATCCGCAGCGGAGAAGTCCTCGCGCGTCTCGGTGGGATCACGCATCGGAACGCCGCGGGCTGGGTCGGCGGATGGACGATCGCGGCCCTGTCGCGCACGAAGCACCGCCCTCAGGGCTCGTGACCGTCTCTGACGACCGCACCCGCATGGGAAGCACGGACCCGAGGTCGCCTGGTCCCGAACCCTCGTCGCTGCGGTGGGCGAAGCCTGTTTCTTGGCAACAACGGTGTTCCGGGGCTCGGGCAGGCGTGATCATGGCACTAGCTCTCAGTGATAGTCCGACATGGACACGATTCGATTGCGGCGTGGCCAACGGTTTCGTTCGACCCCGTCAACGAGGCCGCTGGCTCGACTCGGCAAACTCCCGTCGCACTTCGTCGGCCCACTGGTCGAGGTTTTCTTCGCACGTGGCAAGCCGTGGCCCCTGTCGCAGCTTGTCGACCGCGTGCGCCAACAATTGCTTGGCGCGGCGCAGACGCGTGCGGACCGTACCCTCGGCTACATCGAACACGCCCGCGAGCTGAGGCCCCGAAAATTTCTCCCAGTAGTGCAGCTCGAGCAGAGTCTGCATGTCCAAGGGGATCATCCGTAGCGCGGCGAGCAAGACGGTGTAGGACCGCTTGCGCTCCACCAGCTGGCTGGGGGTCGCACCGAGATCGACCACCGAGGTCGAGCCGGCATCGAACTGCACGCCCGCGCGGTGCTTGGACTCGAAGTGGGAGTACAGCCTGCGCCGCGCCACCGCGAACAGGAACGTGCGGACGCTGCTCTCGGCCCGAAAAACGTCGCGTCGCTCGACGCACGCGAGGAAGGTCGTCTGGACCAGATCGGCGGCCTCGTCATCACCGACTTTGTTGCGGAAGAACCGGAACAGCGCATCGAAGTGCCGGGCAAACAGGGCCTCTCCCGCGCCGGCATCGCCGCCTCGCCATGCCGTCAAAAGCTCGAAATCGTCCGCCACCGGGCACTTCAGGCTGCCACGTGCAGCACCGCACTGTCCATTGGCGTGGCGGGGGCTGGTGTCTACGGTGAGCCGAGGTGGTGTGGGGAGGTCATCGAGCGCGCGGGCTGTTGGACCATCGCACACGACGCAGACCGACCACCGAGGGTTCGGTACGGCGTCCACGAGATCACCCCGCGGGGGCGAGGCGTTTCGAGTTGGGCCGCTTGCTGCCGAGCTTCCCGGGTTTCGATCGACATGATGCCGACGGACGTCTGTCAGCGCTCCATGGTCGACACTCGCGAGCTTCGATCGTACCGCCTACGGCGTGGCATGCTGCGACCGCTGCGCCATGCCCGAGTCTGCCGATCCCATCGTCGTCGCACTCGGCGGCCTCTATCTGTGGTGGGTCGTCGCCGCGGTGGTCGGTGTCATGCGGTCGACACGGAGCACCAAGGGCAAGGCGCTGTGGATCGTGGCGCTGGTGTTGCTGTCGCCGATCGGCTTGATCGCCTACGTCCTGAGAGGTCGGCGGCGAAGCCGGGCGCGGCACCTGGGCGTGACCGGATACATCTCGATCGCCACCCTCGGTGCGCTGGCGATGCTCGCGTCCACCCGCGAGCTGTGGCGGGGCTACGAGCACGCGGCGTGGATCGTCGCGTGGGGGCTGGTGACGTTCGTGGTCTATGCGATCGACAAGCGGGCCGCGCGGGCGGGCAAGGACGATCGAGGAGGCAGCAAGCGGTCGAGGGTCGATGAGCTCGCGCTGCACCTTCTCGCTGTCGTTGGCGGCTTCGTCGGCGGTTGGGTCGGACGACATGGCCTGCGACACAAGACGCGAAAGCCGATGTTCGCCGTGGTGTTGGTGTTGGCGACCGCGCTGCACCTGAGCGCGCTGCTCGGGCTTTGGTAGCGAGGTCGGCCGAGGCCGACCGCGGATGCGACCCGCGGTCGCCGGGTCACATCCGGTGGTCGACCCGCTAGGCCTTCTTGCCCACCAGGCTGCCCACGATCGAGAAGACCAGGGCCGCCACGAACGCGCCCACCGAGAGCAGGGCTCCGGCGAAGCCTCCTGCGACACCGGCCGCTGCATCGGCGGTGGCTTGGCCGACCTCGGCCATATCGGGTGACTTGGCGACTTCGGCCGCCAGCTCCGAGGCGAGCACGTTGGAGGTCGTCATGTAGAACCCAATGCAGCCCACCAACGCACACGCGATGAACACCCCGATGACACCGCCACGGCTCATCGAGGTCTTCGACACCGCGACCGCTGCGAACACGGCGAACATCAACCCAAACGCGCCCAGCGTGCCCAAGGTCCCGACCGATACGACCAGAAACCCGGTGAGCGATCCCAAGACTGCGGCTCCCAGGCCAAAGGCCCACGCCATTCCACTTCCCATTCGTTGCTGCATCTGATTCGTGCCTTTCACGCGCAAGTCGGATTCGCGCTCAGCACTCCAGACGTCCGCCTCCGAAGCCGTCGCGTTCTTCAACACTTGATGATGCTCACACGTCGTTGGGGTGCTGCGACGACGCGCCCTGCACGAGTGAAGCGTGCGAGCGCGCCAAGGGACGCATCACGTGGAGCCAAACGGCGTCGGCGAAGCGGGGCCCCGTGCAGTTGGACCGACGTCGTTCCGGGGCACCACTTGGGCTGAACGGCCGATGAGCCCCGCAGCAGAGGCCGTTCGCCGCTCGGCTAGGCCAGATCGGCCTCGACCTCCACGGTGGAGGCCAAGAAGCTGCGGATCGACACGTCGAGTCGGCTTCGCAGTCCGCGAAGCAGGCTGGCGGCTTCCTGGGCCGAGGTGCCCAGGTGTCGAGCGAAGTCGTCTTGGATCTCGTCCGACAAGGCCGTGCGGGCGCGCTGCAGCCAGCGTGCGGCGGTCGAGCGGTGCACGGAGTACAGGGCGCCGAGCTCGTCGACGCTGAGGCCGTGGAAGACGCTGTAGCGCAGCAGGTTGCGGTCGCGCACCGTCATCTGGGCAAACGCCCGCTCCATCGCGTCGCGGATCGCTTGCGTGTGCTCGTGCGCGGCCAGGTTGAGGTCGGTCTCGGAGGGCGGGACATCAGCGGGGCGGCTGTGCCACTCGGTCTGGGCGGGGGCCCGCGCCCGCGCTCGCTTGTCGTCGACCACGAAACGGGTGCTCACCGCCCGCACCCATCCTTCGAGAGACCCCGAGGCGCGGTACTTCGCGAGGGCTGGCCCGCGGTCTGACCGGCCGACGTACAGGTGCATCTCGAGCCGCTGGCTGACGTCGTCGCGCTCGGGGGCGGGAACGAGTCGGCTGATCACGCGATCGAGGTCGGGGCGCAGGCGAGTCCGGGCCGCGGTGACGGCTGGCCCGACGTCGTCGAGGATCCCCGCGACTAGGTACAGATCCTCGACGAAGAGACGGCTCGGGTCGACCGGTCCCGTCGCCTCGCTGTCGGCGGTGGCGCGGTGCGACAGGGCCGCGACCAGACGGCCGGTGAAGGCCGAGCGCGTGACGTCGAATCCGTGTGCCTCACGGCCGCGTTGCCACAGGCCGTCGAGGGCACCGCCGAGGCCGTTGGCGCGGGAGCCCAGGGCCTCCACGCACTGGCGCCACATTCGCTCGGCGTCGTCCGCCACGGCACGAGCCTATCACCGGCCGTGGGATCGCGACTGGCGGGTGGAGGGAGTGGTATACGGGTCCCAATCCGTGGCGTCGGTATGCGTTGATCTGTCCACCCTTGCTGCGTGGTGCTCAGGCCGGCTTCCGGGCCCGCAGCGTTCGCGGGTGGAGCATCACGTCGACGAGTGCAGCTCCTGCCGGGCTCTGATGGCCGCCGCGGGGCGGGTGTGTGCCTCCGCAAGCGTGGGCTCCCTCGACCTCGAGCCCGCGGATCTACTCGGCGTGGACCTGCTGGCGCTGAGCGATCTGCTCGAGGCTCCGGTCGGTCGCTACCGGGTGATGGATGTGGTCGGAGGCGGCGGCCTCGGGCTGGTGGTCGCCGCGTGGGACGACCGCCTGCGGCGACGCGTCGCGATCAAGGCGTTGCGACGCCTGGGCGATCCCACCGAGTCCACCGCCGCCCTCCAGCGCGAGGCGATGGCCCTGGCCACGCTGTCGCACCCGCGGGTCGTGCAGGTCTTCGACGTCGTGGAGCATCGCGGCCAGCTGTTCCTGGTGATGGAGCTGGTCACGGGGACGACGCTGCGAACGTGGCAGGCATCCCGGGAGCGTCGAGAGATCGTGCAGGCGTACATCGCGGTCGCCCACGGCTTGGCGGCGGTTCACGATGCGGGGTTGGTGCACTGCGACGTCAAGCCCGACAACGTCTTGGTCGCCGAGGATGGGCGCATCTTGCTGGCCGACTTTGGCTTCGCGGTCGCGGCCGATCCCACGCGTCAGCGTCGTGATGGAACCGGCGGCACCCCGCGCTACATGGCCCCCGAGCAGCGCCGTGGTGAGCCGGTCACCACCGCGTGCGACCAGTACGGACTGAGCGTCTCGCTGTGGGAGGCGCTGGCCGGCGACGTTCCTCCGCAGGGACAGTCCCGGCTCCCGCGACGGCTGCGACGAGTCGCGCTGCGGGGTCTGAGTGAGGCCCCCCGCGATCGCTGGTCGTCGATGGTTGCGTTCGCCCAGGCCCTGCAGCCCCCAGCGCGTGGACTGCCCGTGGCGCTGGCTGGGGTCGCCGCCCTCGGGGTCATGGCCTTCGGGTATCGGGCCTCGATGTCCGAGCCCGTGCCTCCGATTCCCGAGACGGCCCCCGAGGCCCCGTCGCCCGACTCGGCCACCACCACGGCTGCGGAAGTCGCCGCAGGGATCGTGGCCGAGGTGCTCGCTCGATCGGCAGTACTGCGGGGGCGCGGCAAGCTCGTCGAGGCGGAGCGGATACTCGAAGAGGTGCCGACCGATGCTCTCGATGCGGCATCGGGAACCCGTCTCGAGCTCGCTCGCATCCGGGCGCTCGCTCGGCTCGATCGCACGGTGGACTCGCTGAAGGCGCTGGCGGCCCTCGAAGTCAACGTGGAGCGGGTGCCCGATGACGTACGGGCTCGGTTGTCCCTGGAGATCGCACGGTCGGGAACCGAAGGCATGGAGCCCTCGGTGCGACGGCAGTGGCTCGACGCCGCACGCACCAGCCTGCAGCGCTCGGGTATAGAGCCCGACACCGATGTCCACATGCGGACCGTCAAGGCGGAGGTCGCTCGCGTCGAAGGCCGCCACGAAGACACCCGCGCGCACTACGAGGCCGCGGTCGAGCTGCTGAGCCCAGACACCCCGCCCGCCGTCCATGTCGAGGTGTTGACCGGGCACGGGGGCAGCCTCGATCGTCTGGGGCGCCACGATGAAGCCGAGAAGGTCTTCGAACGGGCCGAGGTGATCGTTGCGCGGGAGGGGCTCGCCGCGTCGGATCTGGCCGTCGAGATGCTCGTTGCGCGCGGCAATTCACGGGCGCATGCGGGTGACCGGATCGAGGGCATCCAGATCCTCGAGCGCGCCGTCACCAGTGCCGATGCGATCGAAGGGCTCCACCCCGCGGTGGTGGGCGGTGCACTCAGTGACCTGGGGGCCTACTACATGGAGGAGAATCGACGCACCAAGGCGTTCGATGCCCTCACCCGGGCCGAGAAGTTGCTGCCCACCTACTACGGGATCCAGGCCAACCTCGCGATCCATTGGTCCAAGATGCCGTGCGCAGGGGCGTCGTTCCCGGCTCACTGCCGGGCGGATGCGCTGGCCCGTGCCCACGCCCACGAGATGCGAGCGTACGAGCAGGCACGGGCTCAGCTGGGGCAGGACCATCCCACCGTCGCGCAGATCGGCGGCAACCTCACCTACGACTACTTGCAGCGAGGACAGCTCGAGCAGGCCGATAAGTATGCCGCGTCGAGTGTGGCCGGCCTGCGCAAGGCGTACGGCGACGAGCACATGAAGCTCGTGCGTCCACTGCTCACCACCATCGAGCTGCGGGTGCGCCTCGATGATGCGGCGGCGGCACTGGAGGCCGTGGCCCAGCTCGAGCGGGTCGCGTCGGCCAATGCGACGGCGCTCGGGCCTTTGGCGATGAACGTAGTCCAGTACGTCCTCGCTCGGACGAGGATCTGGGCCGGAGAAGCGAAGAGCGACGATCCCGAGCGCGTCCAGACCTCGCTGGCGGGCTTGGGAGAGCGTCCGCCCGACGATGTCATGCTCATCGATGCCTGGTTCGAGGGCACCTTTCCGTTGCTCGAGTGAACCTCGACGCGTTGCCGCGGCGGGTGGGCACTGGAGCGGCGTGGGCTGGACGGCGTTGGTGAGCGGGTGCAGTCGCGCTCACAAGACGGCGAGCCGCCGGACCAGCTCTCCGACGTTGTTGTCCCAGTAGTCGCAGATCTGGTCGGTCTCCTTGGTGGTGCCCTCCATGACCGCCTTGGGGCAGCCGCTCTTGCACACCGGGACGAACTGGCAGCTGCCGCACTTTTCGTTGTCGTAGGGGTTGTAGCTGTCCCAGTCCAGTGCGTCGGACCCGAAACCTCCGCTGACGACGGCGAGCCTCCGCTTGAGCTGGCGCGGAGGCGGGGCCTCGGCGGGAGGGTGCACCGAGCCCACGGCCTGGCGGTCGTCGTGGATGCCGAGCTCGCACTTGAACAGCTGTCCGCGCGAGCCGATCACGAACGAGTGCTTGCGGACGGCCGCACACCCACCTCGCGTGGCGGTGAGCAGGGGAGACTTGGGCTTGTCGACCTCGGCATCGGCCGCGAGTCGCTCCAGCTCGTCCTCGACCGGCGAGTTGAGGTCGACCAGATCGTCTTGCGACAAGGGCTCGCCAGGAATGTCGACCAACGAGGAGTACGAAGACAGCTTGCCGCCATACACCGAGACGGCGTGGGGTCCGTGCAGGAGCCCCGCCTCGCCCAGGTCGGACAGCAGCTCGCGTACGTGGGGCCGATTGTCGCGGTCGATGTTGATGCGTACGCGGACCCCGATGACATCGTGGGCCTCGCGGAGGTTGGCCATGATGCGATCGAAGCTGCGCTGCCCACCCTTGTAGGGCCGACGCTGGTCGTGGATGTCGCGCGGTCCATCGATCGAGACCTGCGCCAGCGTGACTCCAGCGTCGACCAGGCGGGTCGCCATGGTGCGATCGAGCAGGGCGCCGTTGGTGATGATGCTCGAGGCGTAGCGGAAGCCCATTCGCTCGGCATCGCCCTTGAGGCTGGTCGACAGATCGACCAGGACATCGGGGTTGAGCAAGGGCTCGCCGCCGAACCAGTTGATGGAGACCGTGTGGGCTCGGGCCTGGTGCACCTGGCCGACAATGAACTCGCGCACGGCCTCGGCGGTCTTCGGCGACATGTGCTCGGGCCGGTGTTCCTCGAAGCAGTAGGGGCAGGCGAAGTTGCACGCCATCGTCATCCCCACCGTGAAATACAGATGCCGGGTGTTGCGTGCGGCGTCGTAGGCGTCGCGGAGCGTGCCGACCTCGTCTTGTGCTGCGGGGACGAGGAAGCCGGTCTCGGCCAGTACCTCGACGGTGTCTTCATCGAGTGCCTCCGGAACGGCAGGGCCGTAGTCTCGCGGAAGGCCGCGGCCGCCATCGCCAAACAGGCCACGCAGATCGGCGTAGGTGTCGTTATCGACACGCATCAGTCCGCTCGTGGCGGTATTGAACAGCAGGACGTCGCCGGTCCCGTCCTTGGTCTCGACGGCGATGTTGTATCGCGATCCCTTGCGTTGCATGGTCGTGCTCCCGAAGCTCTGAACGAAGTGGCACCCCGGTGGCTTGCGCCACCGGGTGCCGACACGGCGTCTAGTACTGGTGATGGGCGATGCACTCGTCCGGCCCGCCACAGCCGATCCCGAGTACGCCCGCCTGCTTGCCACCATTGACATTGGCAAGGTCGGGCTGATCGATCTCGCGCAGGGTCTTACCCTTGCGCAAGACTTGGAGCTTCTTGCTCTTACCGTCTTTGTTCTTCATGCGAATCCTTTCGTTCATAGCTCGGGACCCACGCCCTCCGAATTGAGGGCATGGCTCCGCGAGTCAAAAGGCTACTTCGCTTCGGCCAAGCTTCAAGCGCGACCGGTCGCTTCGATGTCGTGCTTGGCCCCGCGTGCCGCGACCGCTGGCGTAGCCGCGCGGAAGATCGTCGTGGTTGACATCGAGCCCCAGCGGCGATGATGTCGAGTGGTCCACGATGCGCGGCGCCCGATGATCGGTGACGCGCATCGTGGCGTACTGTCGCGCTGTGTC
>JAHZJA010000263.1 GCA_022601155.1 Deltaproteobacteria bacterium
CCCACAGGTCGATGAACTCGACCCAGTGGCTGCCGTTCTCGTTGTTCTCGTTGCCGCAGCCGATCGGATTGGTCGTGAGCCCGAGGACCACCACCGCGCTGGGGTCTCCGTTCTTGGCCGCCACCACGGCGTCGAACCAATCCTGGGGTGTGCCCGCGTCCTCGTAGTTGGGGTCGTCGCTCATGAACGTGATCACCAGGAGCGCATCGTCGCGGAGGAAGCCCTCGTTGCAGCCTCCGGGGCCGTTGAGCCCGTCCGACAGCGCCGCGACCATGCCGTCCATCGGACGCTCGGACGGATGCCCGGCCGTGCCGACCTGGGCCGCGCACGAGAATGCAGCCGAGATGTCGGGCTCACCCACGTCGATATAGCGCTTGCCGCCCTGAAAGTTGCACGGTGTGTTGCTCGCAAACTCGCCAGCGGGATGCACGACACCCGCCCCGAGCTCCGCATCGCATGCCTCGAAGGCCGTGCTCTCGACGTAGTCGTTGCAGGTGGCCGACGTCGGGTCCATGCCGGGGAAGCCGTTGGCGGTGTTGCATCGGCCCCACTCGTCGGTATCGACCACCATGATGTGATAGTCGCTGTCGGCCTCGAGCGTGGCTTGGATCGTGTCGATGAACGCAGGGAACGCGCCGACCAGTGCCGCCTGTTCGCCCTCCATCGACACGGAGTTGTCGATGACGAACAAGAAGTCGACGGCCTGACAGCCCTCCTCGGGGATCAATCCGTCATCGGCCGTACCGCCACCGCTTGGGACATCGAACTTCTGTCCGTCGCTCGTGCCGTCCGCCGCGTCGACCGTGCCTCCGCTCGTGCCTTCGCCTGCCGTCCCGTCACCGACGCTGGCGATACCCGACGCACCCGGGCCATCCCCTCGGCCCCCGTCGGATCCGCAAGCGGACAGCACGACGGCGGTCGCAGTCAGGATTTTCAACGTTTTGGATCGAGCGCGCATCACTGCCTCCCTGCGTAGGAACCCAACACGGTCTACGACACCACGCGACGTCGCGACTTCCGCGCAGGGGAGGACTTTGTCGCGGCCCGGGTTCGTGGGAGCGACTGGTCTCGCGCGGCGCGTACCGTGGCCCACGGGTTCGTCGAACCTTGGGCCCGCATCGTCGGGCGATCGACCCGAGCCCCGTCGCTGCCTCCCCTCGGCGGCTCGCTCGACTCCACTCGAATCCGCACTGCGGAGGGCTCGGTCGAACCGTCGCCCGCGTCGCGGCTCGGCCGACGACGCGGGGAGATTGGCCACCGTTGGGCGGGAACCAAACCCTCCTTGGGGACAACTAGTTGCGGGACGACGACGATGACAACGCAAACCCTGCTGTGGATCACGCTGGTGGGCACCGGATGTGCCCAAGACGAGTCTGGCCTCGAGCTCGGCCCGCGGGAGGCACCGTGGGGCGACGTGGAGGCCACGACCGAGTCCGACACCACCGGCGACAGCACCCCCCCGACGGTCTCCGAAGGCACGCCGACCGACGGCCCCGAGGTCGAGGACTGCCAGTGTGAATCGTACGGAACGTGGCCGCTGCCACCGGTGTTGGGAGGCGAGAGCGACTGGACGCAGACCATCGCGCTGACGGACAACTGCCACGAGGTGGCGCCATGGTGCTCGGCCCAGTACGGCTGCGAGGTGGGCACGTTCGCGTGCTCGTACTCCACCATCGTGAGCGGTTCGGGGGCACCGTCGCTGCGCTGCGATCAGGTCGGCGAGTCGGAGTGGCGACAGTGCAAGCCGGCCCCCTGAGCCGGCCGAGCCTTCGACACCCTCCGCGACGACGCGTCACCGTGCCATCGCGCTCCTCGGCCCCAGCAGAGCCCACGCGACCGTCGTCAACGCGTCGCGGTACCGCGCGGGGCCGACTCACGAGCGCGAGACACTACTGCCTCGCGCGGCTCAGCCGCCACCACCGAGCAGCGCGTCGGCCTCGCCAAAGTACGCGTCGAGCTCCGCCAGCAGCGGTGCCTTGTCGGCGGCCGACAGCCAGGCGGACTGGACCCCGTTGCGCGCCAGCTGATGAAGCTGCGCGAGGCTGGGGTCGAGCCACTCGACCGCCGCGAGATAGTTGTCCGTAGCGTAGCCTCCGAAGTAGGCCGGGTCGTCCGAGTGGATGCAGGCCAGAACCCCTGCGTCGAGCAGCTCCAGCAGATTCGAGGCGGTCGGATCGGGAAAGACCTGCAGCATGAAGTTCGAGCGTGGGCACACCGTGAGCGGAACGCGGTGCGGCTCGCCGTAGGCGGCCACGATATGGGCGGCGTCGTGCGGCCGCGCCAGGTGCTCCAGCAGGCGTGGGTCCTCGGTGCTGCGGACCCCGTGGTCGATGCGGCTGACCTTCAGCCGCCGCAGCGCCGTCCACACGTACGCGGGCGGCCCTTCCTCGCCCGCGTGCGCGGTGGTCAGCAATCCCTGCGCGTGGGCGCGCTCGTAGATGCCCAGGAACAGCTCCGGAGGAAACGGCTTCTCGTAGGAATCGAGACCCAGGCCGATGATCCGTCGCTCCGGGGCGGCGGTCGACTGGTAGTCGAGCAGCTGACCGAGCGTCGCCCACCCGGTGGCCTCTTCCATCGTCGCGAATCCCTGCTCCGCCGACACGCCGTCCATGTCCGACACCGTCCCGACCGGCGCGTCACGCAACACGGATGCGATGAGCTGCACGCGCACCCCCGCGTGCCGTGCCCGCTCGAGGCCCTGCCACAGCCCCTGCGCCACCGTCGAGAACGCGATCCCGCGGCTGGTGTGGGTCTGGGGATCGAAGAACAGCTCGGCGACCCGCACGTTGTTTGCGATGAGCTGGTCGGCGTAGGCCGCCGCGAGATCGACGAAGTCTTGCTCGGTCCGGAGCACCCCGGCGACCGCGTAGTACACGTCGAGGAAGGCACCGAGACTGTCGAAGCGATACGCAGCCCGCAGCGCTTCGAGGTCCGGGTACGGAAACGCGTCGCTGCCCGGCTCCACCCCGTTGCGCTCCGCCAGCGCGAACGCCAGCTCGGGCTCCAGGCTCCCCTCGAGGTGCAGGTGCAGCACCGTCTTGGGCATCCCGGCCAAGAAGCGCGCCAAACGAGCCCGGGGAACCGCGGCCAGCGAGGGATAGGAGGTGGCGAGGTCGGCTCCAGAGGACATCGTGCTCGCAACGATACGACGACTGACCCCACGGGTTCGACAACCCACGCCCGGGTCGGACAAGATTGGGGCGATGGCCGCAATGCTGGACGCCCTGAAGAAGGAGCGCATCGTCGCGCAGCCCGGCTACAACCGCTGGCGGGTCCCGCCCGCGTCGATCTCGATCCACCTGTGCATCGGCTCCGTGTACGCGTGGAGCATCTTCAACCCGCCGCTCACCCGGGTGCAGGGTGTGGTCGGCAGCGCCGCCGACGACTGGGATCTGAGCGCGGTCGTGTGGGTGTTCTCGGTCGCGATCGTGTTCCTCGGTCTCACCGCCGCGCTGGCGGGGCGCTGGCTGGAGAAGGTCGGCCCGCGCATGGTCGGGGTGGCCGCGGCCTGCTGCTGGGGCGGTGGGTTCTCGCTGGGCGGCCTCGGTATCGTGACTCACCAGCTGTGGCTGCTGTACCTCGGCTACGGCGTGCTCGGAGGTGCGGGGCTCGGCCTGGGCTACGTCTCGCCCGTCAGCACCCTCATCCGCTGGTTCCCCGACCGTCGCGGCATGGCCACGGGCATGGCGATCATGGGGTTCGGCGGTGGAGCCATGATCGCCGCGCCGCTCAAGGAGTGGCTGCTGGGGCTGTACTACCGCGCGCCCGACTACCTGGGCCCGACCGACAGCGTCTCCTTGGTCACCGAGGGCGGCCGCCGCCTGGCCGAGGTCGCAGGTCAGCTGCGCGAGGTCATCGTGGTCGGCCCCAGCGAGCTCGCGTCGCTGATGCAGCCCGGGCCCGAGGGCGTGTACGTGGTGGGTACGGGAACCACGGGCGTTGCCGCCACCTTCCTCACCCTCGGCCTCGCCTACTTCGTGGTGATGCTGCTGGCCTCGTTCTCGTATCGCGTGCCACCCGAGGGCTGGACCCCCGAAGGCTGGACCCCACCCGACGAGTCCAAGGCCTCCCGCAAGATGATCACGCGCCACCACGTCGACATCGACCAGGCGCTCCGCACCCCGCAGTTCTATCTGCTGTGGGTCGTGCTGTGCTTCAACGTCACCGCCGGGATCGGGGTGCTCGGGGTGGCCAAGACCATGATGACCGAGATCTTCGGCAGCACCCTGCCCGCGGTCGTCAACGGAAGCTTCGCCGCCACCTACGTGCTGATGATCTCGGTGTTCAACATGGCCGGCCGCTTCGCGTGGGCCAGCCTGTCGGACTACATCGGCCGCAAGACCACCTACACCGTGTTCTTCGTGCTCGGCACCGCGCTTTACCTCTCGATTCCCTTTACTGCCCAGCAGGTCAGCGCGTCCCCGGCCGTGATGTGGCTGGTGGTGTTCTACGGCGCCACCATGCTGATCTTCACGATGTATGGCGGAGGGTTCGCCACGATCCCCGCCTACCTCGCGGACATCTTCGGTACTCGGTTCGTGGGCGGGATTCACGGGCGGCTGCTCACCGCGTGGAGCACGGCGGGAGTGCTAGGACCACTGGCCATCACCTCGCTGCGGGCCGGGGCCGTCGGCGATGCGATCGAGGCCCTGGTCGCGAAGATCGATCCCGCGGCCTTCCAGGCCGAGTTCGGGGCGGACCCCTCCCAGCTGGATGCCCTGGTGCAGGCCAAGACGGTCACCATCGCCAAGCTCATGGCGCTGGCCCCTCCGGGGACGATCGACCCCTCGAGCACCCTGTACAACTCCACGATGTTCGTGATGGCGGGGCTGTTGGTGATAGCACTGGTCGCCAACGCGCTGGTCAAGCCGGTCGACGCCAAGCACCACCTCGCCCAGTGAGGGGCGGACGCTACCCAGGGGCCGACTCACCCCGTCGCTCGGCCCACACGGCCGAGATCCGGGCTGCAAGGGCCGGGTCGCTCGCAAACGAGATACCGCGGTGGTTCATGAACGTGGAGTCTCGGCGGTTGAGCTCCAGCGGCCGCCCCTCGATGTCGGTAGCGACGGCTCCGGCCTCCGCAAACAGACACGCGGTGGCGGCGTAGTCCCACAGGCTCCCCCCGCCGGGCTGCCGCTTGGGAAACTTGAAGTAGCAGGCGGGAGGATGCGCAAGGACTCGGCAAGCGTTCATCACCGCGGCCCCCGTGGGCCCGATCTCCACGCGCGACAGCCCGAGGTCGCGGGCAACGGGCTCCAGCATCGCCAGCACCTCATCGCGACCGTGCCTGTCGAGGAAGCTCCGATCGGTGAACAGGGTCAACGTGTCGCCTCGCGGCCGCGAAGCACGGGGCCACCGGTCCCCATCGCGAAACAGGCCCCCACCTGCAACCGCGTGGAAGAGCGTTCGCCCGACGGGATCGAACACCACCCCGATACGCGGCGTGCCATCGCGCGCGATCAGTCCGATGGACACCGAGTACCCGGGTCTGCCCTCGATGAAGGGCAAGGTGCCATCGAGAGGATCGATGCACCAAGAGTGCTCCTTGTGGAGCCGCGCGCCGTCGTCGGGCTGCTCCTCGGTCAGCACGCCCAGGTCGAACTGCGCCACGGTCGGAGCCAGCAGGCGCATGATGATGCCTTCGGCGTTGCGATCGACCTCCGTCACCACCTGAGACGCGGGACTGTGACCACCCGGCTTGGCGTCGATGGTCTGCGGCCTCGACCGCGCGATGAGCTCCCCTGCCTCGCGGGCGGCTGTGATGGCCGTCGTGGCGAGAACCTCCAGGTCGTGGGCGGTCAGGCTCATAGCGCGGCCAACACCTCGCGGGCGAGTCGCTCGCTGTAGCGATGAAGCTTCCAGTGGCCAGGGCTCCACCCTTGCAAGAACCGGTAGAAGTCGGTCCAGGCCACGGGATACAGCGCCCGCCAGTCGTCGTGCAGGGCCCGAAATTCCACCGCCGTCCCCCGTTCCGACAGCGCACGCTCCAGGTGCTCGAAGTACCGGTCGAGCAGTGACTGCTCCAGTTGCTCGCTCTGGTCTTCGTCGAGGCAGCTGCTGATGAAATAGGCGACATCCTTCATGCCGCACCCACCCCCCACGTACTGAAAATCGACCGCCGCCACCTGCCGTCCATCCGCCGAGAAGCAAAAGTTGGCCAGCTTGGCATCGCCATGGACGAACGTCTGGAACCGGGTCTCGTTGAGCGTGCGATCGAGGGTCGCGGCCGCATCCTTGAGGGCCCCCGCGGGCAACGCTTCCAGCTCGTCGGGGCGGGTATCGAGGTGCCAGTACGTTCCGATGGGCCACAAGCCCTGCGGACGTTGGCCGAGGAAGGTCGCGTGGAACTCGGCCAGCCAACGCAGACATGCTTCGATTTCGACGTCGGTCACGTGGGTGCGCCGCGTTCCGAACCCCGCCGCGTCGAGGTCCTCCAGCACCATGAAGACCTCGTCGCCACGCGTGTGCAGGG
>JAHZJA010000264.1 GCA_022601155.1 Deltaproteobacteria bacterium
GACATAGTGTTTTTCCCATTTCATGGGGGCGAAGTAGCGGTCGCCGCGATCGCAGAGCACGGTCACGACCACGCCCGATTTGCCTTGCCCGGCAAGCTCCTGCCCCACGCGTACCGCCGCGGCAACGTTGGCCCCCGATGAGTGGCCAACAAACAGGCCCTCTTCGCTCGCGAGGCGCTCTGCCATGTCCCAGCCTTCGTCGGTGGGCATCCACAGGGTGTCGTCGAGCACCGACTCGTCGTAGATGGGCGGCACCAGGCTGCTGGGGATGTGCTTGAGACCCTCGAGCCCGTGCATCGCGTCGTCGGGTTGCAGGCCGATGCAGCGGATCGCAGGGTCGTGTTCATGCAACCGTCGGGCGGTGCCCATCACCGTGCCGCTGGTGCCCACGCCCGTGACGAAGTGCGTGACCCGGCCGTCGGTCTGGGCCAGGATCTCGCGTCCCGTGCCGTCGTAGTGAGCACGCCAGTTGGACTCGTTGGCGTACTGATTGGGGTAGTACCAGCGGTCGGGGTCGGCATCGACGACGTCGCGTGCCTTGACGATGGCGCCGTCGCTGCCTTCCATGGGGTCGGAGAAGATGATCTCGGTGCCGAACGCCGTGGTGACCTGCTTGCGCGGGTTGGACACGTTGCTCGGCATCACCAGCGTGATCGGGATGCCCAGCGCCGCGCCCACCATCGAGTACGCGATCCCAGTGTTGCCGCTGGTGCTGTCGATGAGCCGGACCCCCGGTCGCAGGTCGCCGCGTGCGAGCGCGTCGCGGATGATGCGGTACGCCGCACGGTCCTTGACCGAGCCCCCCGGGTTGGCGAACTCGCACTTGGCCCAGATCTCCACGCCAGGCAGGTCCGCATCGATCCGACCCAGCCGCACCAAGGGGGTGTTGCCGATGAGCTCGATGATGCTCTGCGCCTGCGTGGGTCGCTGGAGCCGCTGCTGGTGATGAACCTGCACCGCGGCGGGCAGCCGCCCGGGCTGGGGCGTGAACTGCTGCGCGGCGTTCATCGTCCGAGGCCGCCCGCGATGGCGGGCACGATACTGACCTCGTCGGCGGCCGCGACCTGCGTGTCGAGGTTCTCCAGGAAGCGGATGTCCTCGTCGCCCACGAAGATGTTCACGAAGCGTCGGACCGCGCCCTTGTCGTCGCAGATGCGCTCGCGAATACCGGGGTAGGACGACTCCAGCGAGTCGATGAGACCACCGACGTTGTCCGCCTCGATGGTGACCTCTTCTTGGCCCTGGGTGTACTTGCGCAGTGGAGTGGGGATGCGAACGGTGGCCATGATGGTGTTTCCTTGCAAGGTGACGATGAAGTCGGTGGGTTGGCGTCGCAGACTCAGGCGCGGGGGCCCGGAGTCGTCGGAACAGGAGCAGCCTCGCGGGCAGGCAGCGGAAAATCGTGGGCGGGGCAGGCGGGACGTGCGGCCGGGGCGAGTCGCTGTACGCGGAAGCGGAGTAGATCGACCACCCACAGCTGACCTGCGCTGGTGTCGTCGGTCTGAAGCTGGGCCAGGGCGAGGTGCGCCATCAGCATGCCGATGTGCCCCACGCCCGAGCCGAGCACGCCGGCCTCGTCGCACCGTGGTGCCTGCTGCGGCGGGGCCTCGTAGATGCAGCGGTAGCACGCGTGACCGCGACGCACGGCCAAGGCCTGGCCCGCCCAGCCCAGCGCCGCTCCGATCACCAGCGGTACATCGTGGGCCAAGCACGCGTCGTTGACGGCGAACTTGAGCGCGGGCTGATCGGTGCACTCGAGCACGACCGTCGCGGCGGGTAGCGAAGCTACGAATGCGGACACGTCTTGGACCTGCAGCTGCTCGCAGCGTGCCTCGATGTGCAGCGAAGGCAACCGTCGTGCGGCGGCGCGGGCCTTGAGGGCACCGACATCACCGACGTCGTACAGCACCTGACGTTGCAGGTTGTGGGCCTCGACCCGATCGTGGTCGACGACGACCGCTCGCGTGGCTCCGCCAGCCGCCAGGGCGAGCAGGGCAGGGCAGCCGAGCCCGCCCGCGCCGATCACCACGAAACACGCGGACGATGGCCCCACGACTGGGTCACCTCCGCTCGCCTTGCGGCGTGAAGAATTCATCGAGGCTGAAGTAGCGCTCGCCGGTGTCGCACAGCACGGTGACGACGTTGGCCTCGGGGCCCAGGCGCTGCGCGAGCCGGGTCGCGGCCACGACATTGGCTCCGGCGGAGATGCCGACCAGCAGGCCCTCTTCGTGCGCGAGCCGCTGCTTCATGCGGTACGCGTCTTCGTCGTCGACGGTAAACACCTCGTCGTAGACCTTGCGATCGAGCACGCCGGGCACGAAGCCGGCGCCGATACCCTGGATCTTGTGAGGCCCGGGCGGCTGTCCCGACAGCACGGCGGAGCGGCTGGGCTCGACCGCGACGACGGTGACGGCGGGGTTGTGCTCCCGCAGTGCACCGCCCACTCCAGTGACGGTGCCTCCAGTACCGACGGCCGCGACGAAGCCGTCGATGGTGCTGCCCTGCAACTGCTTGATGATCTCGGGCCCCGTCGTGCGCCGATGCACCTGGGGATTGGCCGGGTTTTCGAATTGTTGGAGCATGTGGTGCCCCGGCTTGCGGCAAAGCTCCTCGGCCGCGGCCACTGCCCCCTCCATCGTGCGGTCGTCGGGGGTCAGGACGATCTCGGCCCCATATGCGCGCAGCAGGTTGCGGCGCTCGAGACTCATGCTCTCGGGCATGGTGAGGATGAGCCGGTAGCCCTTGACCGCGGCGACCAGGGCCAGCCCGATGCCGGTATTGCCCGAGGTCGGCTCCACCAAGACGGTCTCGCCCGGACGCAGCGCGCCCGAGGCCTCACCCGCTTCGATCATCGCCAAGGCGATGCGGTCTTTGACCGACCCGCCGGGGTTCATCATCTCGCACTTGCCCCAGACGCGGGCATGGGTCGACGCGTCGCCAGCGACGAAGCGCAGTCGCACCAGGGGGGTGTCGCCGATGAGGCCCACGATGTCGCCCACGCGGGGCGGTCGTTCGGTAGCCATGGGAAAGATGCCTCGCTCAGATCACGTAGTTGGCCGCGCTTCGGCGGTGTCGCTCGCGGGCCTCGCCCAGCAGCTGGTCGAGCTTGAGATTGCCGACCGCCGCTTGGAGCCGGTCGTCGACCGAGCGCTCAACCAGCGCGGTAATCTCGTCTTGGGGCTCGCCGGTGGAGTTGGTGGACGCCGCCGTCGACAGTGCGCGTAGCACGTCGGAGATGACGATCTCGCCGGGCGGCTTGGCCAGTCGGTACCCTCCGCGTGGACCACGCTTGCCGATGACGAAGCCCGCGCGCCGAAGTTCACCGATGATTTCTTCGAGATATCGTGAGGGAATGGCCTGATGCTCGGCGATCACCTGGGCAGACGCATACCCGCGATGAGCCACGTGGCAGAGCGCCCGGAGGCCATAACGTGCTTTCGTGGTCAGCCTCATCGTTTTACGGTAACCCCAGGGGAAAACCGGTATTAGCCTGCCACATCCCGGAGCGGTTGGCCAGTCGGACCACCGCAGCGAAATTCACGCCGGGCGGGAATTCCGCTGTCGGACCCGCTGAAGGCGCGTCTCACGGTTGACAGCACCGGGGGGTGAGGTGGCAAAAAGCCCAGCCCCCCGGGGCCGAAGGGACATCATCGTCATGGACGTCAACGAGCTGCGCAAGAACGCCAAGGTCGAGCTGGATGGTCACCCGTACATCGTGACCGAGTTCCAGTTCGTCAAGCCCGGAAAGGGTCAGGGGCTGTACAAGTGCAAGCTCAAGAACATGATCACGGGCTCGGTCATCGACCGAACGTGGCGCTCCGGTGAGCGGCTGACGGCTGCCAACGTCGAGAGCCACAAGATGCAGTTCCTGTTCGCGTCGGGTGAAGCGTTCACCTTCATGAACACCGAGAACTACGAGCAGGTCGAGGTCCAGGCCGATCTCATCGGCGACGACAAGTACTTCCTGCTCGACGGCATCGAGGCCGAGGTGTTGTTCTACAACTCGCGGCCGGTCGGGGTGAGCCTGCCCAGCCACATCGTCATGGATGTCACCGAGTGCGAGCCGGGGGTCAAGGGCGACACGGCGACCAACGTGACCAAGGGTGCGACGGTGCAGACCGGCTTGGTGGTGCAGGTGCCCCTGTTCATCAAGAAGGGCGAGCGCATCAAGATCGACACGCGCAACAAGGCGTACGTCGAACGCGTCAATTCGTGAGCCATCGGCCCCCGTTGTCGGATCGGCAGCGGGTCGATGTCTGGGACGCGACGCTTCACGCGACCCGGTCGGTGCTGCGTGGTCGTGGACTTCGTGAGGTCCTGACACCGGTCCGACTGTCGGCGGTCGCCGTCGAGCCCTTCATCGAGCCCATCGGCGCGGCAGGAGGGCTGTTGGCCACCAGCCCGGAGCTCCCGATGAAGCGGTTGCTCGCGCGGGGGGCACCGTCGATCTTCCAGGTCGCGCCGTGCTTCAGGGCGGCCGAGCACGGCGATCTGCATCGCGAGCAGTTTCACCTGGTCGAGTGGTATCGGCTCGACCATGACGCCGACACCATGCGGCGCGACGTCGAGGCGGTGGTGGCTGCGGTGTTCGAGGCGGTGTCGGCGGCGCTCGAGGAACCGGCTGTCGCCGCGCCGAGCACCTGGATCGAGGTGAGCGCCGTCCCGCTCATGGAGCGGACGCTCGGGGTCTCGCTGCGCGGGGACGAAGATGTCGCGGCGCTGGCCGACGCACTGCAACCTGTAAGGGGGGCCCTGGGCGACCCGTTGGCGGCGGTACCTCATGAGCACCTGGTCTCATCACCGCGCGCGCACACCCTGGCGGCATGGACAGCGTTCTTTTCGACTTGGTGTGACGCACGGCTCGATGCGTGGCTGCTCGAGCAGGGCGCGGTCGGTGTGCACCTGGTGGAGTTCCCCACCGCGCTGGCCGCCTTGTCGGAGGTGGCGCCGAGCGCTGACGGACGCCAGGTGGCCCATCGGTTCGAAAGTCACGTGTCGGGTCGCGAGCTGGCCAACGGCTACCGAGAGCTTCGCGACGCGGCCGAGCAGCGACGGCGCTTCGACGATGTCAACGTGCTGCGCGACGCCATGGGATTGCGGCCGCTGCCGCTCGACGAGGCGTTCTTGTCCGAGCTTCGCGAGCCCGGATTGCCTCCGTGTGCCGGCGTGGCCTTGGGTCTCGAGCGCTTGGTGCTGCTGGCCTCGGCGCGCCGTCGACTGGGCGACGTCACGATCGAACTGGGTGCCCCGGGCGGCTAGTTACCAACTCGTTACGAAGTGGAGGTCGGTGTCGGGATACCAACCCGTTACAGACTACCCAGACCCTGCCCGTACATTGGTCGTAGGACGATCGACGACCAATGACGACATACGCACGATTCGAGACACTCCTGGTCGATCACGGGCAGATCGACCTCCGACGCCGTCGCATGATGGGGCATCTGTTGATGGCCGCAACGCTGAGTATCGCGGCGGGGACGGCCATGTGGGTCGGCGACAAGCTGGGAATCTCCGCGGTTGCGCCGCCGAAGAACAGCTACGTGGTCACCTTGGACACCCAGATCACCCCGCCGCCGAACAACCCTCCGCCGCGGGGCAACGGGGTCGTCACCGACAAGGGCGCCAAGGACGACGAGGTTCGTCCGGAGGAAGAGGTTCCCGAGCACGTGCCCCGCGAGGTCGTTCCCCTCGATCTGACCCGGGCGCCCAAGCCCGTGAGCACCGGACCTTCGCACGGCGAGACGGGCTCCGGTCCCGCCGGGTCTTCGAAACTCCCCGGAGGCGCAGGTCCCGGGTGTCTGCTGCCGCCGTGCATTGGGACCTTTGCACCCAAGAGCATCGTCAGGTCCCCGATTGCACGTCCGACCCCGCCAGCGCCGGTCGACATCCGCCCGCTCGCCAGCGTGATGGCGCGGGCCATCTACTCGCCGGACCCCGACCCCAAGAAGTTCGCCCTCACCCGGACCGGGCGCACGCACAGATCTCCCGGTCGCAGCACGGTTTCCTTCTGCATCGGCCCCGCCGGTCGCACGCAGGACGTCCGCACGACCCGTGCCTTCTCCGGCGATCGAGACGTGGACCGCATCTGCCGCGAGGCGGTGAAGAAGTGGCGATTTTCGCCTCTGCGGGTCGGAGGCAAGGCGCGTACCTCCTGCTCCAAGATCACCTTCGACATCGAGTTCGAGTGAACGAGAGGGCACGCGGGACCGAAGCTCATGCACCGCTTGACGGCGACTGGTCACCCGAGGCTAAAACGTGGGGGACGACTTCGTGCTCCGATGTCTCGGGCCTCCGGTACTCGGTCGTCATCCTTCCACGACCTCGCGGCGACCGCCGCCCGTGAGGCAGCTCAGACGCGGTTGGCACGCCATTTCGCGACACGGCCGACCATCGCTCGAGACTCGGATTTCCATCCACGCCAGGGGCTGAAGAATTTGCGACCGTTCTGCTGTACACTGCGAGCTTCCATGGGCCGCCGCTCTTTGTCCGTCAGTGGTCGTCGTGCTCTGGCCTCGTTGGTCGTCGGGTCCGTACTCGTTCTCGGCAGCCTCGGTTGCGCCAAGATCGAAGCACGTGACCTCATCCGCGAGGGAAACCGGCTGTACAAGGACGGCAAGTTCCCCGAGTCGATCGAAAAGTTCGACGCCGCCGAACAGCTCGAGCCCGATGGCGTGACGCTGCTCTGGAACCGCGCGTGCGCGGCCGAGAGCCAGGTCATGCGCATGAAGGAGCCCGAGCAGAGGGAGGAGCGCAGGACCTACGCCGACATGGCGCTGCGGGACTTCCAGGCCTGGTACGACCGCCTCGAGATCAAGACTCCCGAGGACGCCGACCAGGTGCTCAACCATCGGCTCAACATCCTCAACGCCGACGAGCGCTGCGACGACCTGCTGACCTACTGGTTCGAGAAGCAGCGCGCCGATCCGAAGAACGAGGCGATCTACGGCGCCATCATTCGCCAGTACGAGCAGTGCGGCAATGAGGCCAAGGTCGAGGAGTGGTACGTCAAGCGCACCGAGGATTTCCCGGAGTCGGTCCGGGCCTGGCACGCGCTCGCCATTCGAAAGTTCGACCCGCTTTGGCCCGATTCCGAGAGTGGACTGCCCTACAACGAGGAGCTACGGCCGGCCGAGCGACTCGAGATCGCGGCCGAGGTGCTGCGATTGCTCGACAAGGCGGTCAGCATCGATCCCAAGTTCCGCGACGCCTATGTCTGGCGCTCGATGGCCTACACGCAGCGAATGAACTCGCGGCTGGTCATCGAAGAAGCCGAGCTGCCCGAGGAGAAGATCGAGGCCATCTTGGCCCGCGAAGACTCCATGCTCGCGTGGAAGCAGCAAAAGGCCGTGTGCGATCTGGATCAGATTCCCGATTGCCCGCAGGACCAGCCGCCGTGCTGTCCACCACCGCCCCTGACCCCGGCCGAACAGGCCGAGGATGCCGCCCAGAAGATCGAGATCGAAGCCGCAATGAAGGCGGCCGACGAGGGCGTGCTCGAAGAAGAAGAAACCAAGCCTAGCAAGAGAGGCAAGCGGAAGCGGTAGCGCCATATTGGCGTCGCGAGCGTTCGCACGGATCCAAGGGAAGAGCCGAGGACCACCGGGATGTTCGACCACTACATGCACTACCAGAGCGGTGATCCGCGTCGCCGCTTGCGACTCCAGATCGCCGCAACCGCAGCCGGAGTCACCACGTTCGGATTCATCTTGTTCGGCTGGGTTGCCGACAAGTTGTCGATCAACATGGTGGACCCGCCGACCTCGAAGTACGCCGTGACGGTGATGTTGGCCGAGGAGCCACCGCCGCCACCGCCTCCACCGCCTCCCCCCGCGGGCTCCGACTCGGAGCCGGAGCCGGAGCCGGAGGACGACATCCCCGAGGAGGAAGTTCCGCTCGAGGAGGACATCGTCCAGCCCAAGGAGACGCCGGACAAGATTCCCGAGGCCAAGTCCACGGGCAAGAAGAGCACCAAGGTCCCGGGCGGTGTGCCCGGTGGTGTCCCGGGCGGCGTTCCGGGTGGTGTGGTCGGCGGAGTCGTCGGCGGCGTGCTCGGGGGAGTCCCCGGTGTCGCCACCAAGCGCGACCCCGAGGCGGCCAAGAAGGACGTGGTGATGGAGCCCATCGCGTCGGCCAAGAGCCGCGCGATCTTCAGCCCCGACCCTGACAACAAGAAGCTTCAAGCCACCAAGGCCGCCAAGTTCGATAAGCGGCCGGGCGACGTCAAGGTCAAGTTCTGCATCAACACGACTGGCAAGACCAAGAACGTCAAGGTCTCCAAGAAGTATCCCCACGACCCGCAGGTCAACCGGATCTGTGCCGACACTGTCTCGCGGTGGCGGTTCAACCCCAAGAAGGTCGGTGGCAAGCCGATCGAGACCTGCTCCGCCGTCACGTTCCAGATTCGATTCGAGTAAGCGTTCCGGTGAACGAACCGGTCGGCCCGTTCCCGGGGGACCGACCTCACCACGACCTCTTCGGTCAAGAGACAAGCAAACAGGACCATGGACCACCTCCCGATCCTTCTCGCCGAGGCTGCCACCGACTTCTCGCTCCAGGGCATGTGGGAGCAGATGGGCTTCTTCGCCAAGGCGGTGCTCATTGCCCTCGTCATCATGTTCGTGATCGCGCTGGCGATCATCTTCGAGCGACTGCGGGCGTACTCCCGTGCGAAGCGCCAGTCGATCAACTACATCATGATGCTCCGCACCTACCTGCAGGAGCGGAAGATCGAGGAAGCCGTTCAGGGCGCCCAGCAGCACCCCGACTCGCCCGTGGCCAAGGTCGTGGGTGCCGGTCTGCGGGAGTACCTCGAGGGGCTCGAAGCGCTGCGTGAAGAGGGCCCCGACGACGTTGGCGACTTCGACCTCGTCGATGCGGTCAACCGTCAGATGGAGCGCGCCAAGGAGCGGGAGACCGCCAACCTCAAGCGCGGCCTGACCTGGCTGGCCACGGTGGGCTCGACCTCGCCGTTCGTGGGTCTGCTCGGTACGGTGGTCGGCATCATCACGGCCTTCCAGGGCCTGGCGGGTGACGGCGGCGGTGGCCTGGGCGCAGTGTCCGGCGGTATCTCCGAGGCACTGGTCGCGACCGCGGTCGGCCTTCTGGTCGCCATCCCGGCCGTGATGCTGTTCAACGCCTTCAACGCTCGTGTCGAGTCGTATCAGATCGACATGAACGACGTGGCCTCCGAGCTCATCGACTTCGTCCTCAAAGAGGGTCGATACACATGAGCAAGCTCGGCGTGCGCCGGCGGCGGGTCCCCTACAAGAGTGACAAGGGGGTCAATCACGCCGCGCCCAACAGCGACATCAACGTGACCCCGTTGGTGGACGTCTGCTTGGTGCTTCTCATCATCTTCATGGTGGTGACGCCCATGCTCGGTCGAGGTCGTGATGTGCGGCTGCCGGAGCTGACGACGGCGACGGAGCACAAAGAGGGCGACCAGGTCTTCGTGTCCGTGGACGACGAAGGTGCCTGGATCGAGCAAGACCGCTACGTCGAGAAGTCCAACTTCCTGGCGACCCTCGAGGAGTCCCTCAAGGTCGCGACCGGTAAGGCTGCTGCCTCGGGCTACAAGGGCCCCGTCCTGTTCATCAAGGGCGACGTCGACACCGACTATGGCTCAGTCCGCACGGTGATGGAGTGGATCAACACGCTCGACATTCCCCCGCAGGAGATCGCTCTGGTCGTCGACTTGGCTGAGACCTAGTCGACGCCCGGCAACGAACCTGAACGCCACGTTGCGCGGCCGCGGTGTAAGCGGACTCTGCGCTTCGACTTGTCGACGGGTGGTGCAAACCCGTCCCCCGAATTCCGCATCCGTCGCTGTAACAGCGTCAATCACGAGGAGACGAACCCATGGGCATGTCCGCAGGTGGTGGTCACGGTGGAGCGAACAGCGACATCAACGTTACGCCATTGGTCGATATCTGCTTGGTGCTGCTCATCATCTTCATGGTGATGGTCCCGCAGAACGTGCCCGAGATCTCGGTCCGCGTTCCGCCCGAGAGCAAGCAGAAGCAGCGGAAGAAGCCGCCCCAGGAGACCCTGGTAGTCGGGCTGACCAAGGACGGCGGCATCACGCTCAACCGCAACCCGGTGGACCGTACGCGGCTGTCCGAGGAGATTACCCGGCAGCTCGAGGTTCGCGAGAAGAAGGTCGTGTTCGTCGATTTCGACGACGACGCCAAGTACGGCGAGGCGGTCGAGGTGCTCGACTTGGCCAAGCAGGCGGGGGCCGAGGTGCTCGGCATCATGAAGGACAAGGACCACAAGACGCCCGAGACCCTTCGAGGGTGAGGCGGGGGCCAGCGGTGGCCCACGGCAGTACACGCGACGAGGTCCCGGTGGACCCGTCGCGTTGCTCGTTTAACGGTCGTGTGTCCAATCGCTGCTCGTCGAGCCAGGGACGCGGATCTCGATGACCAGGCGGTCGCGCGTTGGGGCGGCGGCGGTCGCGATGGCGGCGGCGCTGGGGACGGGCGGCTGCATCGAGGATCCCGACTGTGGCATCTGCGACCCGCACCAGCTGGTCCTGCAGAGCATCAGCGGGGTCAACTACGGCTCGCGCAAGATCCATCTGCTCGACCCCGCGTGCGAGGGGGAGCGCTGCCCGGGCAACTTTGGGTCGGGGACGTACTTCATCGCGCCCATCGGTCCGTGTGAGACGAGCGAAGAGGCATTGGCCTCACCGCGAGGGCCGCAGGAGTGGTGCCGGCTGTCGCCGTTGGTGACGGCCTTCGGCATCGAGTTCGTGTTCAACAACCTGCTCGATCCCACCTCGGTCGAGCTGGTCAGGCGCCGCCCCGACAACCCACAGCTGTTCGAGGTCTACGACTGGAAGACGCAGATCCTGGAGATCCAGGGGCCGATCACCCGCTTCAACGGCGACTTCCACCTGGGCGCCACCGGAGACCCCGACCGCGTGACGCGAATGGTGAACCTGTCGTGCATCGACAACCTGCGCGACCAGGGGCGGACGCTGTCGGCCGCCGAGCTGACCGACCCCGTCGGCAACCCGTGCAACGCGCTGGACGAGGCGACGGGGATGCCGATGAAGCTGCGGGTGGACGGCACGGTCAAGGCGACCCGCGGCCAATGGGACAGCCGAGCGCTGTCGGAGGGAGCCCCGCTCAACTGCTCCAACCCCGACTCGGGGCCCGACACGTGCTGCTCGGAGTGCGACTTCATCCTCAGCACCCAGCTGGCCAAGTACGGGGTGTTCAGCGCGACCGACTCGGGATCGGGCTCGGTGCTGGAGGGTGCGGACCTGCTGCGCTCTGCCAATCTGCGCCGCCCCGCCGACGGCAGTGCGCTCGAGTGCGATGTGGACGGCGACCCGCTGCAGCAGTGTCGTGACTTCGTGGTGGCTGTGGATCGGACCAAGGAGACCCGGTCGTACGAGTACAGCTGGAGCTGCGACGCCGCGGCCGATGCTTCGTGCTCGCGCCAAGTGTTTCGGTTGCCCTACTACGATCGCCTTCGCGAGACCCACCCCGAGCAGCGGCCCGCGTGGGCAGAAGGCCGTACGGCGCGTTGCCAGCGGTCGGCCGATTGCC
>JAHZJA010000265.1 GCA_022601155.1 Deltaproteobacteria bacterium
CTGGCTGCCATCGCGCCAATGCCCAGCAACGCCGCTGCCCCGAGTCCCCACTTCCATGCGTTCGATGCCATCGTCGTCGTCCTTCCTTCACACTGCCTGCAGGCGCTCCAAGACCTCGGCCCCGGCGGTCGACAGTGGCGGAGGGCGTTGGTCGAGCCACGAGGCGGGTAGACCCACTTCGGCGGCGTCTTGGGTGAACTTGTCGCGCACGGCGGCCAACCGCTCGGGATCGCCACCCTTGCCCGGCTTGCCCCACATCGCGCGGAGGTTGAGCCAGGTGGGCACACGTTGGTAGCCGTCCCACCCCATCAAGCCGCGAGCGAAGCCCACGGCCATCGCCATGGCAACACGCGGCTCGAACACCGAGGCCGGGGGCAGACACATGAACGCCTCGTCGAGCTGCGCCAGACCGTTGGCGGGCAGAATCCCAAACCATCCGCCCGAACCGAACGTGTAGTCGCCGTCGCTGTGACCGCACCCTGCGTAGCGGTGTTGGTTGCGGCCGAAGGCAGTTGCGGCTGCCTCGGCCTCGGAGATCGAGTCATTGACCGCCGACGGGTTGCCCTTGCTCTCTCGCCAGGCGACCAGGGCGAAGAAGTCCCCCCACGCATCGGAGAGTCCAGCTTCGGCCGCAAGTCCCCGTACCGCGGCCACTCGCGCCTTGCCGTCTGCGTTGGGCAAGCGTGGCAATGCGGCCTGGGCCTCGCCTGCCGCAGCCAACACCAACACTGCCCCCGCAGCCATCCCGAGTGCGACGAGCCCCGTCCTCATGACACCGCCCCCCACCAATGCGCCGGAATCGGCGAGCCACCACTGACCGCGAAGTCGGGCCCACCCCAGTCGAGGCCGTACTGCCGCACCGCCCATGCCCCCACCTCGCGCCAGATGTCCGGCCCCGGGTCGAGCCCTCGGCCAGGCCCACCCTGTCGGTGCGCGAGGATGTGCGTCAGCCAGCCCTGGCGGTACAGCGTGTCCACGAGCATTCGCCCGCCCGCCACCTGAGCAGGCGTGAGCTGGTCCATGCCGTGCGAGTCGGGGCTCCAGTAGTGCTTGGGGTCTGTGCTCCTCGCCCGACTCGGGAGGTTGCCGGCAAACTCCACCGACACCGAGCCTGTATTGAGTCCACTGGCCGCGGGCAGCCGCTTGTCGTGGTCGTGCAGCTGGTAGACGCGGCCATCGGGCAGCACGAGGTAGTGCGCCGTCACTCGGTCGTACCTCCCGGGATCGCTGCCTCGCGAAAACCCCATCTGGTGCAGCACGAGGGCGTACACGTCCTCGACCGCGCGTGCCCGCGTGTGCCGGGCTGTCTCATCGGTGAGCTGCGCGAATGCTCGCCGGTCGACGATGCCGGAGCCCCGGATGTCGGGCTGCGCGTTTGCGGCACCCGCCAACGCCAGCGCACCGAGCCCAACGCCCGCTGCCATCGCAATCGGTATCCACCTGGGTCCCACCGTCGTCACTCCACGTCCGGGATCGGCGGACCGTCGTCCATCTCGGGCCCGCGATCGATCGGGTCGAACTCGATGTCGTCGCCCCACCACTCGTGGAGGTACAGGTCGACCCATAGGAAGAAGTCCTCGGCCCAAGCGATGAGTCCCTCGCCCCAGTACTCGTCGAAGTTGGGCACGAAGATGCACGGCTCGGACACCTGGCGGATGATCTCGGCGACGATCCGTACCGCGGAGGTCGAGGGTCGTGGTCGGTTCACGTCCTTGAAGTGCGAGACGGCCCAGTCCTCGAACGCGGCCGGAGGATCGGGGAGGGGACTGCCCATCGCCCAGTCGACGAACCCCGCGATGGTGTTGTCCGCGGCGACCTTCTGGACGGCGAGGACCTCCTGGCCTGGTGTGTATCCCGGCCATTCGAGCGGCTCGATGGCGCTGATCCAGTCGGTGTCGCCCGGCCGGAACTGTGCCCCCTCGGCCACGACGGCGCAGTCGGGGGAGATCCACAGGCCGTTGCCCGCGAGGTCGAAGTCGTCGGGCCAGGCTCCGTTTTCGCCGCCGCTGCCGTAGACACGACCGCTGCCGCCAGGGCCCGTCGTCCACGGGTCCTCGGAGCCACCACCGGAGCCGCCTCCGCCCGAGCCGCTCCCACCGGAGCCGCCGCCTCCGCCCGAGCCACCTCCACCGGGCCCGCCTCCGCCAGAACCACCGCCGCCCTTGGCCGATGCCGTGGTGCTCCACGCCATGGCGCCCAATCCCACTGCTGCGGCCAATGCCGCGATCACTCCGCCTCGCTTCTTCATGTCGTCTGCTGCTTTCGGTTGTTGCGACGCCGCCACCACAAGTAGCCACCGACGAGCACGACACCCGTGACAATGGCCCCGCCAGTCGTGCTGCCGCCTCCGGTCTTGCCCCGCTTGGGTGGATGCCGAGGGCCGGGATCGGGCAACGGCGCTTGCTCGTAGTACTTGGCGGCGGCATCGAGCTGCTCGAGCACGCACACGCCGTCTCGCCCCGCAGCGATTGCCGCCTCGATGGACGGCTGCCAGGTGACCTGGGTCGGGTCGAGCGCCTCCACGGCGGGGTGGCTGAGGTCGTCGAGCTTCTTGGCGAAGTCCTCGACGAGGAACAACAGCTGGTCACGCTCGGGGTAGGGTGCGTCGGGCTTGGGGTCGGCTTGCTTGGACAGCCGGTCCTCGGTCGCAAGCACGAAGTCCCAGCGCCGGAACACGTCGCGACCCACGAGGTGCGCCACGTCGTACCAGGCGTCGTAGTCGAACGGACCCGGGTACCAGTCCCAGGCGTCGTCCGGCGTCTTGCCGTCTTCGGTGCGCAGCAGGTGTGCGTAGGTGCTTCCGCAGGCCATCAGCTCACCTCGAGCTCCCCGTCGCTGCCGGGACACCCGAAGTCGCCTTCGAGGGCACCCGAGGTGTCGTCCATGCCGAGGGCCATCACCCACGGCGGCGGGTTGGCCATCGAGGTGCCGTCGGGCCACGCCATGTCGGCGGTAGAGACCACCAGCCCACCCGACTCCCACAGCGTCGCGCGGTGGATGCCGGGCATCCACAGCAGCTCGTAGCCGCGGTGGTCGCCGTCGGCCGGGTTGCCGCCCAGTGTCGCGTTGCGGAACGGGATCTGCCCTTCCGCGAGCAGCTCGGCCGTAGGCCCGTGCACGGGTCGCAGCAAGATCGACCGGCCGTGCGCGCTGGCGTGGGACTGCGTGACTGGATTGGCGCCGTACATCGCGTCGTTCCATCCGGAGCACTGGATGGCGTCGATCGCTGCGAGCCGGACCTTGTCTTGCTTGGCGGTGGCGGCGGCCCAGGCCATGGCTTCCTCGTCTTCGAGCCCGCCGAACTCGCGCGCGGCCAAGAACGCCTCGGAGAGCAGGTATCGATAGGCGATGGAGTGCTTCGAGCTGGTGCCGCCGAAGCGGTCGTCTCTGACGACGGGGTAGAAGGTCGAGCCGCGAGGGTAGGGGTCGACCAGCTCCGACCACGGGGGGTCGTCCTCCGTCGGGAGGGGGTCTTCATGCGTAGGGGGAGGTACCCGAGGCGGATCGTCGTCGGTGGGCGGCGGTACCCGGGGAGGGTCGTCCTTGCCCCCGGTGGTGGTCGGCGGCTTGGGCCCATCGGTGGTGGTGGGAGGCTTGGGCTTGGGTGTCGGCTTGCCGAACTCCGGTGGCCCGACCCACACGAACTTGGTCGTCGGCTCTTCGCTTCCGGGCTCGTCACCTCCACCGCCCGGGCCATCGTCGCCACCGCTTCCGCCGGGTTCGTCCTCGGCCCCCGCTGCGCCCATCATGGCGAGCAAGCCGCCCAGCCCCAGTAGCCCGAGCAGTCCCCAGTTGCGCTTGGTCTTCATATCCGCCTCATGTGCGCCGTGGGGTCGACCAGTTGATGGCCGGCCAGGTGAAACGCGTGCCACTGACGCCCGCCGCCGACGCGACCGCGCGGCAGCAACAGCACGCGATGGGCATCGCGGCTACGTGGAGCCGATGACCCGTGCAGTTGCGCCAGCGCTCGCGCATACCCAACGGCGATTGCGGCAATCGGCCCGCAGGAGGCCCACCGTCGCCGAAACACCATCGGCGCATCTTCGAAGAACGCCTGCGTCGCAGGGCTGTCGGGGCTCCACCGCACGCCAGCACTGGCCGCGCCGCTCGGGGGATCGCGATAGCTCGCCCACTGCCGCAGGTACCAGCGACAGTTGTGGTCGGCGAGGGTGTCGAGCAGCCCTTCGAGCACGCCCTGGCCCGGACTCTGCGTTAGTCGTAGTGCGACCTGGTACACGGTGCATCCTTCAGGGAGCGATCGTCCAAACGAGGGTGAAGGTGCGAGCGCCGGCCGCCGGCTCGATCCGCAAGTGGGTGGCCGACGGGACATCGACCTCGAGCCGCGGCGCGTCGATGGTCCACGCCACTTGCCCCAGCGGGACGGCGGTACCGGGCGCGGGCTCGCCTCGTAGCCACCGCCACACGGGCGGAGCGGCCAACGTCTCGGCGTAGGCCGTCAGTCGTGCAGCCGCGGTCGGGACTTCGAGCACCGTCGGCTGGCCTGCGGGGACGAAGACGGTCTGGGTGAGCAACGCCGAGCGAGCCCCCCGGGTGACATCGAGCGCCAGCATTCGCAGCGAACACCGGGACGCAAACACCAGTCCCGCCTGCGGGGCGACGGGCCCGCCTACGACGGTCACCGAGTCTCGTGGCGCCAGCAGGTCCACCTGCAACGCCTGCGCGTACACCTCGAGCGACTGCCCCAGGTCGACCTCGTATACGGAGCCGCCCGCGGTATCGGTAGTCCTGATGCGCAGCCGCATCACCGACCGCCGCAGGACGTTGGGTTCTGACAGCTCGGGCGGCCCCACCGGAACCGCAGAGAACTGCAATCGCTCTTCGACCGCACTACCGACCATCCACAGGTGCTCGCTGGGGTGGTTTTCGGTTGTCCAGCTGAAGACCCGCTGCGACAGCGGAAAAAGGCCTCCCGCCGTTCCGTCGGTCGACACGACCCCGAACACCCGCACCCCCGGGGGTGTTCGGCGCGACGCGACTGCACAACCCAGTCGCGGATGACGATGCGTGTTCATGGCGAACGAGCGGAAACGGCGAGAGACCCAAGGTGGGACAGATGCGGTCAGCTACATCGGCCGGGTGTGTGGCGGGGCCACGTAGGCGCCCGTTGGTTGGGCGTCCACGGGTGGAGGGTCGTTGTCGGGTGCCTTGGGCCGACACCCAGGATGGAAGCCACACACCCACCCAACGGGTAGCCCGGGGATTTCGTAGCCCCACAGCGTCGCCCGAGCGTTCATGAACGTGCCCGGCGGATACGGGTTGAAGCCGACCAGCGTCAGGTGGTGGGCCTGGGCCTCGCGCGAGAACGGGCCCCACGCCACCTCCCAGCCAGGCACGTCACCGGCCGTCTTGCCGTCGTAGGCAGTCGACTCCACGCCCTGGAGCGTGGCGGCCGTGGGGTTGGGGACGTGGTAGTTCTCCTGGGGATGGTGGTTGACCATGACCGCCGTCAAGCGCCACACGAGCAGCTGATCGGGGTCGTCGCGTGCCCGCGCCGAGAGCCGCGCGAAGACGGGCAGGAAGTAGTTCGATTGCGTCGGCTGGACGATGAACTCGATGCGTCCCAGCCCGTCCACGCTGAGCCGGCCGCCGGCGGTCGCCTTGAGCGGGCATCCGTACTTGTCTGCCACTTCGTGGTAGCAGTCATTGATCGAGGCGGGTCGGTGCACCGCCAACGGGTTGGCACAGGTCCGCTCGCATCCGGTGCCGCACCCACCGACCGAGAACCGCTCGATCTGCTCTGGAGTCGGGCGGTCGAGGACCGACTCGGCCTCCCGCGCCTTGCGAGCGCGATGGACGAGTACAGCATTGTCGGCGGCTCGGGTGGCGTCGAGCTGACGTTTGTTCTTGATCTTGATCGTAGCCATGGCGTGGCTGATCTCCTTTCATCTCGATGCCCACGTTCGAGGACGACCCATGCAAGGGGTCCCCACGGCCTGAGCGCCACCGGGCGAGAGGTTTTGGAGTTGGCCCACGTTCGACGAGCACGGCTTCGCGTGTCAGCTCGTCACGGTCTGAGCGCCACCGCGAAAGGTGGTGAAGATCTGCCCACGTTCGACGAGCACGTCTTGGACACTGCTCGCCACGGCCTGAGCGCCACCGCGGAACCTTCGGAAACTCAGGCGAGGCTCATCCCGCCGACCTTGCGGCCCATGCCACGCAGGAGCGGGACCATGCCGGCCTGGGCGAGCCCCTCGAGGGCGTCGGCGACCTGGTCGTCGTCGACCATGAACGCACCCACAGCTCCACCCAGCGCGGCGAGATGGTCGAGGCTCACCGGGGAGCCCATGATCGACTCCAACGACGGCTTCTTCTCGTACAGCAGCCCCGTCAACACCGACGCGGCCGCGGCTGCACCCATCCGTGTCAGCCGCCCCTGCTGCTGCTGGTCCTCGACCGATTGCCGGACGTCGCTCACGTCGCGCTTCATGAGCTGCTCTTTGAGCTCGCCCTTGCTGAGGTCCTGGTACTTTTCGGGTTTGACGGTCTTGATCTTCATCGCATCTGGCGCCTGCTGAGGGTGGGTGTAGGGTCGGGCCGCTCCGCTGCCGTGCGACCGTCGATGCCCCTTAGTCATCCGCCGTACGACGCGAATCTGCCAATCGGCCGCGGCCAGACTTCGTGCTCAGCATGGCTGGCGCATAGCGAGATTCGATTCCCACACCGATGTACGAACGGTCTCATACCCATGCGGCATGGCATGTCGAACCGTCGCGCTTCAGACCGTTGACCCGTTCTTCGCGAGGCCGGACCGGTTTTCGCTCGTGGGAGATCTCTCTGCGCAGAAAATCGAGTCGGCCGAACTCCCGTTGGAGCTTCGGTGGCGTGCAAACCGTAGCTGCGGAGCCGAATTCGAGTTCCGCGACCAGTGTGGCAAGCGGCGCGAGAATGTGGCTTGTTGAGGGAGTAGCGGTTGGGCGCTGAGGAGCGCCCAATGACCTTCCGGCACTATCGCAGCAACACCCACGCTCATACGGCCGCGGACAAGCACCGCGCCCTCCTGCTTCGGGCACTGCAAGAGCACGCCAGCGCGGGCATCGACGTGCTCGAGCTGCGTCGGCACATGGGCTCGCGCGGCTACGTGCCGACTGGTGATCGCTGGGAGGACGACGGCGATGGTGTCGATGTGGAAGACGGTGACGGCGAGACGCTGCTGCTCGGCGGAAGCACTCCCGAAGATCTCGTCGCGGAGCTCTTCGATGCCGCGCAACAGGACATGGCGGAGACCGGTGACAGCCGCAACTACCAAGTCTTGGCGCTGCGATGCATCCAGGGGGAAGACCGCGACGGGCAAGAGGTCGTCTTCAAGCTGGCGCTTCCGAAGGCTGCCTTCGAGACGAGCACCGACGGCGCTCCGCAGAGCGACCAACACGACGCCAACATGGCCGTGTTTCAGCTGCTGCTGTCTCACAACCAGGAGTCACACCGCGTCACGATGGACATGGCGCGCCAATATCCGGCGCTGCTGTCTCGCGTCACTGATCTGTTCCCCAAGTTGACCGAGGTGCTCGAGCAGCTCGCCGAGCAGGTGACCGACGGCCGGCGCTTCGACGTGGAAAAGGTGATGGCGCTACTCGACCACGAGGCGACCCGCGAGGCGCGGTGGATGGAGCACGACCGGGCACGCCAACGCGCCGACCACCGGGCGGGCTTTGCCAACCAGGCCTTCGACCTCACCGGACCCGCGATCAAAGAGCTGATCGCCACGCTCATGGCCCAGGTCTTCGCGCCGAAGTCCGAAGCCACCGCCACCCAACAGGAAAACACCACCGTGACCCAGCAACCGACTCCGACGACCTCCGGCTCCACCGCGACGCCACCCTCGAGTTCCCCCCTTGCCCAGCGCCTCGACGCTCTGCTGGCAGCTGTGTCCGACGACAAGCTGACGCAGGCGCGGCAGCTGCTGTCGCCTGATGAGTGGTCGCTCATCGCTGCGGCTCGGGCAGCGGGGGATGACGACGAGTTCCGGGCCTTGTTCGACAAGCTCGCCGAGTCCTGGCGGGCGCACGGCAAGGACCACACCCAGCAGCTGATGACCGAGCTGGCCGAGGCGCTGGGCATGCGCACGGTCATGGGGCTCGGCGAGCTGCTCCGCGAAGTCCAGGGCGGCTGACGCCACCCATCACCCAACCACCCACACCCGAGACGAAGAACAACACCATGGATGAAGTAGTCGTCCCCTCTCACCCCGTCTACCGGACCGCAACGTTCGGCATCACACCCACCGAGATCGAGCGCATGGAGGTGTGGCTCAACGAGCGCGCCACCGAGGGCTACGCCGTGGTCGACCGGCTATCGCAGCGAGCGATCGGCGGAACACGGCAGGTCAACGTGCTCGTCGAGTATCGCGAGCCGCCCGCCGACGTTGCACCCGAAGGAGGTGAGTGATGGGCACCGTGCTCTCCTCCTCCCTGGGTATTGCGGTAATCCTCGTGGGCATCGCGGCCCTCGCGTTGTGCGTCGGTAGCCTCGTTCGGGCGGTCGCCGATGCTCGCCACGACGGGCGGGCGCTCGAGCTTCAGCGTGTTCGGGCCGAGCAATGCCGCACCCGCAGTGGTTGGTCCGACCGGCTCGGGGAGATCGCCGGGGTCGTCGCGCCGCTGCTGGGCGTGTGGCTTGGGCTCAAGCTCAGCCAGGACGACGAGGAGCCGCCCGATCTGTTTGGGTTTCCTCGTGGGCCCATCCCAACGCCACCACCCAGCCATTGCTGCGCGCCGCCGCACGACACCACGGATGAGCCTGGGACCTCCTCGGACCCATCATGAACCCGCCGACCCCGCTCGCCCGTGATCTCCGTCGACTACGGCGGATGGTCGACGGGCTGTTCGACGAGCGCCGCAGTGAGACGCTCGAACGGCTACGTGGGCGGGGTCGTCCCAAGTTTCGGTCGACCAGGCTCGCGGTCTCGGCTGCGGACCTACCCCACACCCAACCGCTACCTACGTCGCTGTCGGGGCTGTCGGGCCTGGTCGACCCTCGTTTGGCCGAGACCCTCGCACGGGTCGAGTCGTACGCCCACGAGAGGCTGCCGCGAGACCACGTGGCGATGCTCGTGCGCCTGCGCGAACGCGGGGATGCGCGTCGGCTCTCGACACGGCTTCCCGAATGGCAAGTGGTGGCTGCAATCGGCGGCGGTCGCTCGCGCCCGGGCCGGTAGATCCCCGATCGCTCTACATCGCACTTAGTCATGGCCGACAACGACCCCGAGACCACGATCCTCGACTCGTCCGAACTCGTCGTGCGCTACCGATACAGCGACGGCGTTCTGCTCGACGGCGACAGCTATCCGCACAAGGACGCCATCAAGACGGCGACCCCGCAGTGGCGATGGTTTCGGTCGCTGCGGCAGTGGGGGGTGCCGCGAAAACGGGAGCGCGTGCTGTCGCGTGAGCATGTCGAGCAGTACGTCGACGGGCTCGTGGCGGCGGGTGTTCCCAAGGTGAGGCTCGACTATGCGGTGCCCACGCCCGAGGACGTACGGGACTTCGATGAGGTGGTGGCTGAGGACCAAGGCTGCGCAGACACGCGGGCGGGCCGGCTGGAGGCACGGGCGGACAGGCTCGCGGCGCAGGCCCAATTGGAGCAGGACAAGTCCCACGACATCGTCTCGGGGATACCGATGGGGCAACCCATCCTGGTTGGGCATCACTCGCAGCGTCGCCACGAGGGAGCCCTCGAACGCTCGGGTCGTGCGATGGACCGGGCCGTGGATGCCGATCGTGAGGCTCGGCGTGCTCGACGAGGTGCCCGGATCGCAAAGTCACGGGGTGCGCGAAGGGAGAGCCCGCCGTTTGCGATCCGGAGGCTGCGGGAGATCGACGCAGATCTTCGCAAGCTCGAGATGCAGATCACCGGGCAGCCGCCGAAGGGGTGGTGGGGGACTCCACCCGCAGGGCCCGCGACGGGTGAGTGGCTGACGCAGTTGCAGACCCGGCAAAGGGAGGCGCAACAGCGGCGGGCGTACTTCCGCGGAGTGCTGGAGGCCGAGCATGTCCCTGCGACGACCGACGTGCTGCGCGGCGGCGACGAAGTGATGACCGAGCGTGGGCCGGCGACTGTTCGCTCGGTGAGCGCCAAGGCGGCCAAGGTCGTCTACAGCACCCCCCTGGGGGCGCGGGCCAAATCGGTAAGCCTGGCGCGCCTGTGGTTGCCCAAGACGGCCCTTGCAGGTCGTGTGGAGCCCAAGGCCGATGCATCGCCGCCTCCCGAGGCGCCGCCCCGCCAGCAGGTGGTGGATGGGTTGTGGACGACCGAGGAGGAAGGGTTTGCTTTGGTCTCGCCACAGGGTGACGGCCGACGGGTGGCTGTTCCCAGGGGGCATCAGCCGGCGTTGTTCGATGTGGGCAAGCCCGACCGCGAGTTCATGGAACAGCGTCGGGCTGCCGAGCTCGTCGAGCGTCGCGCTCGGCGTGGACCGGTGGACACGAGCGCGCCGCTGTTGGAGGCAGCGGCCAACGACGCTCCGCCGGGCGCGAAACCATCTGTCGCAGGCCCGGTGGTCGGGGAGTTCGCGGACAAAGCCGCTCCGCTCGCTTCGACCGGCCGCCCGCCGACCGAGCAACTGCCGGAGCCCACGGCCCGCCTCGAGTACGTCGACGTAGTGACGGGCGAGCCCACCCCGGCCACAGAACCCGGCACGCGATCGACGGGGCGCATCGTCGCCGAAATCGGCGGCGAGACCGTCCCGATCGACGAGGAAGACCTCATCGGACGCGGCACCGACCCCAACCCGCGTACGCGCCGCTACCAGTACGATGCACGGAGCCCCGCGGACTACCCCGGCCAGGCGCGCGCCAAGAAGGCCGCCCGCGCCACCACCAAGACGAAGCGGAGCAAGAAGGCGACGCAGGTTGGGTTGCGAAAGACGTTCGATTCGGCTGCCAAAGCGGCCCAGGTCTTCTACGACCACAACGAGGACTTCTTCGATCATGTCCGCGATCCTTGGGACGGCCTCCGCGACTGGATGGACGGCATCGAGGTTCGGGTGGGGGTGGGGCATCGCAAGCTCGCCCAGACAGCGGCCGGCAAGCGGATCCTCGGGGAGCGGCACGCGGCCAAGGCGATCCGAAAGGCGATCGCCTATGTGCTCGGTCGCGCAAAGGGCCGGCGTTGGGAGCAGGTGCAGTGGTTCGATCTCGACCGCCTCGGTGAGGCTCTTGCGCCGTACTACGATGCGCCGACTTCGGGTACGGGGCGGTCCGACCTCTACTGGCGTCCGTTCACTGGCGAGGTTCGGGCCGAGGATCTCGATGCGATGAGCCCGGAGCAGCGCGCCTCGATCCGTGACCAGGAGAGCGTGCGAGAGATCGGGGACCAGCTCGAGGAGTTGCGGCCTGCGTATGCACGCGCGAAGGAGTGCTTGCCCGCCGATCTACGGAAGACGGTCGAGCGTCGTATTCGGCAGTGGTCGGCGTGGGTGAAGGACCCCTCGAAGATTCCCGACTACGCGTGCGAGCCGGACCCCAAGACCGCTGGCTATTTGTGCAACTACCCTGCGGTGGCGGGCGAGCTGGCGCAGCTGAGGCGGTCGTGCGACGACGCCTACGACCCGGACTGGGCGGCCAACGACAGCAAGCGTGGTGAGCCCGGGTTCCCGGACACGAGCGGTGGGGAGGACGAAACCCGCTCGCCCCGCAAGGTGTCGGCGAAGGCGTGTTGTTCGGGTGCTGGAGGCGGCGCCGCCGAGACGGCGCCAAAGGGGCCCGGGAAGCGAGCCACCACCTCCAGCAAACGAGAGTCGACAGAGGCAAGCACCGAGCGGGGAACCGGCCGGAGGCCTGCCACCAAGTCGAAAGCCAAGCCGAGATCGGCAGCCAAGCCGAAGCCGCCGGCCAAAGTGAAGCCGCCTACCAAAGCCAAGCCAGCGCCCGGGCCCCGGCCATCGTCCAAGCCTCGCAAGCAGGCGGCGGCCACCGCAGCGGAACGCAAGGCTGCTGCCGCCGAGCGACGGAAGGCGGCAGAGCAGCGACGCAAGCTACGCGAGGCGCAGCGTAGGGCTGACCGCCTCACATGCTCGGCCGCTGTCGTGAGCCACCAGGCGCGGACGATCGACGCCGTTCCGTACCGTCATCGGTTCGACAAGGCGGGCGCCGATCTCGACCTGGCCGAGGAGATCGCCCAGAGGCTGGACAAGGAGTTCGCCCGGGTTCAACGCGACGCACGAATGGCCCTCCGCGACAAACAGGCGAAGCCGGTCGACCGCCAACGCGCCCGTCGACGCATCCACGAGGCTCGCTGTCGGCTCCGTACCGCCAAGGGCGCCATTCAACAGCGCAAGCGCGACAAGCAGCGGGCCGACACCGAGCTCCGGCGGGTGATCGCCCGCATCCACAAGCGCGAGGCTCTGGTGGAGAAGCGAGAGCGCGCCGCCGAACAAGCGCGAGCCAAGGCCGACAAGCTCGCGCGCAAGACCACCCAAGGCAAGCCATGAAGATCGACCGCGAAGACGACCTGTGGACCGGCGTCGATGATGCCTGGACCTCGAGAGTGATCTCGCCTGCGTTGTTGGATGCGGCCAGGGGTGACCGGTCGCTGTGGGCGGACATGGGGCCGCGGATCTCGGGCTTCGACAGCAACGCGATGGTCGGCGCGCGGGCGTGGGCGGCGGCTGAGCGGGTGGCGCTGTTTCACCAGGGGACGGGCGCACTGGGGTTGCCCGGGGGGACGCTGTCGACGATTGGCAAGGCGTTGGGACCCTTGGCACTGCAACCGCCGCAGGATCTGGACCAGCTGGTCGACACGCTGACGACAGCGGCCATCGGCATTGCTGTGGAGGCGTTGGCGGCGGTGCCTGTGGTGGGGCCCATTGCGAAGGCCATCGGCTCGATGGCGCTGATGCTGCGCGGGTTGGCGGGCAAGAAGCAGGAGGAGGTCCGCGACTTCCTACCCCCGCCGCAGACCTACAAGCGGGACGCGGAGGAGTACGTGATGAACACGCAGCTGCTCCCCGCACTATCGACGCCGGACTGGACACGGCTGTTCACGCCGCGGACCGGAACCACACCCAAGATCATCGAACTGGAGGGCGGTTGGCTCCTGGGTTCCGACGGTGTTGGACACGGGCTCGGCTTCATCCCGGGAACCCAGCAGATCGCCAGTCAAACCCAGGTGTTCTGGCACAAGAAGTCGGCAAGGGCGGGCAGCTCTCTCGCGGTTCATCAGGACGTCGGCGACTTCTATCCCGGCCCCGCGCAGCTCATGACGGCTGTCGACCAGCGGGTCCAGCGACCCGGGGCCGAGATGTGGTCGGTGGCCCCGTCCGAGGTTCTCGCCGCATGGAAAGAGTACCTGGCCGCCACCCTCACGTTCGCCTACGAGATGTGGCAGGGACGGGGGATCAAGGGAACCGGCATCGACAAGCTCAACACCGAGCAACGACGCATCATCGTGCGTCAACTCGTTGCGCCTCTTCACGTTTCCCTGCTCAACGGCGAGTACCTACGTGGAGCGCTGTCGGCCAACTCCTGGGCGCCCAAGAACCCTCCCACCAACATCGTCGATGCGTTCGTCGAGCCGTGGTGCAAGCAGCTGGAGGAACGCCAGGAGCACTACCTTGGGACGATCGCCGTGGCCTACGCCGACCCAAAGAGTGCGGCCTTCGAGCGCCGGCCTGCCTTGAAGACCAAGCTCTTGGACATGCGCAAGCTCCTGTTGGAGAGCCCCGCGCGCTACGATGTCGATCAGCGCGATGTGATCGACGCGAACTACCGAGCCAAGTTGTTCGCCGCCACGACCGGAGGTCAGTTCAAGGCGCCCACGACCGCCGATGGTACCCCTCCATCTGTGTCGGGAGACACGGCCTTCGAGCCTCAACCGCCAACGCCTCCACGAGGTGGCGCACCATTTCACTTTGTTCCGCAGCCACGACGCTCGGGTGGCGGAGCGAGCCTGGCTCTCGGAATCGGTTTGGTCGGCCTGTTCTGGGGAGCCACCCGCTTTGTCAAGCGCCGTCGTTGAGGCACTGACTCATACTCTCCCAGAAAAACCCCACGTCATCTGGTGCCTGCACCGCCGTCTCGTAGTCGGGCGAGAACGCCCGGACCTCCGCCCGGATCTCCGCGCACTGGGACACGCAGATCTGATGGAGGTCCTCGGCCGAGAGCGCCTGGTCGTCACCGCGCGCGTATTGCTGGTCGCGGCAGTCGACGTGGCACCGCAGCCAGTCGACGCAGCTGGTCTCTGGCTGCGGTTCGTTGTCGCAGGCGGAGGTGAGGCCGAGGAAGAACCCAATGCAGAGACCGACGCGACGCATTACGCCGGAGAATACGTTGCCTGCCGGCGTTGGGAACAGGTCCATGGCAGTCCATGGCCGCTCCGCCGGCCTGGCAGCCTGTGAAGGCAACTCCGTCCCTAGTAGATCTGCGCCTAGGTCCCCGAATCCTGACGATGATTGTCGGCGGAAATCGAGATCGGCACGTGAATTTCATCCGTCAGCGATGACCAAAATCGCGCAGATTTGGCCTCGAGGTCACTCAACAGCGTGGGACGCAATCGACACCGACCGACCAACCGACGCGTATTCTGAGAGGCTTAATCAACATCGGCGTTTCGACCTCATCCCATGTTGCTGCCAATATCATCTCAAATCCGTCCAGCAGCGCTGTCCGCGGGGTTAATCAAAACCCCGAGTAGCGTTACTACCGGTGCGAGACAGGGGCTCAAGCAAGTTGGCGGGGCTGGAGTATCGAGCCTGGAGTGCCAACTCGATTCATGGCGAATCGAGGTACGACCCCTGTCGCAGACACATACAACAGAGACTGATCTCCGTCCGACGTAACGGAGAGGAGAGAAGGAGAGAGACATATGAAATCGAGAGAGAATCCACAGGCCAAACTCCGCCGCAGCGTCGCTGCACTGATGTTGGCTGTTTTTGCACCCATGCTTGCCGCTACGACCAGCGGATGCGACGACATAGCCCACGAAAGCGAGTCGCTGAAGAACACAGCTCCATTCCGGACGATCGAGATCACCTCCGATGACATCGACCAGCTCCAGCCGAGCGAGATGCTCTCGCTCGATCTTAGCCTGGAGGTCATCTACCGGATCGATGAGTCGGTGAGCGTAAGCGATCGTGCCCGGCTCGTCCTGACCGACGGCGAGAACGAAGAGTATTTCGCGGACCTGATGAGTCAGGAGGAGGCCATTGAGCAGGGGTATACTGACGAAGGCTCCTTCTTGCTAACGGGAGACCCGAGGGGTTTCGGGACGCTCACTGAGATTGAGATCGAACAACTCGAGGAAGGAGCCATTCTTCAGAAAGAAGCTCAATTTCGCTCGGAGGTGGCTGGCACGTACTCCTGCCTCAACCTCCTCATCTTCCAGAAGTACAAGTGCGTCGAGTCGTAGGGGTCGGGGTGCCCTCGACTTGCAGGCAGCTCTATCGCCACCTTTGGTGAAGTCCGCGTGTGGTCGGAACGTCGTCAGCGCGCCGGCGCTTCTGACGAGGCCGATGAATTTCCGTTTCGATCTCTCGCGGAACATGGCGCTGCCTTTGAAATCCGCGTCGTTCGGTCAGAGTCGTTGAACCGTCGTTCCTACCTTGAGATAAGTCCCCGTTGCATATATGAGGCGAAATGGACCGGCCCTATCACGACATTTCGGCCATAGACGCCGACGACCTGAACGAAACGACACGACGCGGAACCTGGGTTGCCTCAATTCCGTTGTCGGTTGCCAACGGCAACATTAGGATTCTTGTTCATTTTCTAAAAGAACAGACTCGTGCGTCACGAGCCACCACCCTTGCGTCTCAATCGATGCGTCTCCGTACGTAGTCCACGGCGCACCTCGAGTCGGCGTCGCCTCACCAGCATCGCGTGAGTATCGCTTTCTTTTCGCGATTGGTCTGGCGAGGGCTAGCGCTGTACTTCTAAGTCAAGCAATCTGAGAAGAAGGAGATATATGGAAAATCAACAGTTCATTCTGGTCCTTGCGCTGTCGACTGTGGCTGTCACAGGATGTGACTCTTCGGCTGACAGTGATGGTCGTACTCTTGATGACGTTGGCTGGGCTGAGAGTGAAGGCTACGATCCCCTTGTCGACAATGAACCGGCAGAACAACTCGCTGTTGCCTTGGAGGAAGTGGCTGCATGTCCGCCTCTCGGGCAGTCCCCCGGAGGATGGAGCTTTTGCTCTTCAACATGCAAGTGTGGGCCGGGCCAAGGCGACTGCGACAGCGAAAGTCACTGCCAGGCAGGTCTTTCTTGCGTAGAGGACGTGGGAAGCGACTACGGCTGGGCCTGGAATGTTGACGTGTGTGAGTCCGTCGGATGTGCTGCGGCCTCGAGCCAGGTACCAACCATGGCGAGCTCGAACTCTCCATCTGGATCGGTGACGAGATCAGGGGTCTACAGCTCCAACTACGAAGCATGGAAGGCGTTCGACAACTCTCCAGGATACTGGGTCTCGAAGACGTGGCAGTCACCTGCGTGGATCGCCTATGAGTGGGACTCGGGAGCTCGAAGAATCGAGCAGTATGAACTCCACTTTAACAACGGCACCCTTACTTCGCGTGCGCCCAGGAATTGGACGCTGCAGGGGTGGAATGGTAATTCCTGGGCGGTCGTGGATACGCAGACTAATCAAACCGGCTGGGCAGGCACGGAGGTCCGCTCCTTCAACGTGGAAAATCCAGGATTCTATTCAAAATACCGACTTCATGTCACCCATGACAACGACAATCGCGCGAATATCGTCGTTGTCTCCCTCAACGAACTGGTCCTGAAGGGCTGCTAGGCGAGGCGAGCTGCTGTTGCCACGCGGCGGCAATACGGCAGATAGCGGCGGGCATGGCACTTCGCATCTGGCGATCTGATGTAGGCTGACCACCGCCAGTGGGTCGTCGGGAATCGTGTCCCCCCTATGCTTGAGGAAGGTGCTCAGCTTACGCCGAAGCGAAGCCGAGGGGATAGACTCTGGCGCGCGATTTTGCGCAGAGAGATTTTTCGGCCTCCTGAGTGTACCGCCGAGAATCCTGCGGCCTTCGTGAGGGTACCATGGTAGCTCTCGCGAAGGCCGTGTGTATGTGTCGGGGTCATCGGGCAATCAAACCTCCGGGTGGCGTTACTGACCCGTGTGGGCCCCAGTGACCGCTTGAGCGACACGAACGGGGGGCGCGGCCCATGTTCCCGCGTCCTGTGCGGCACAGTCGGCACTTGCACTCCATCCACGACTTCGTTGCAACTGTAGGTCTCCATGCCCCCGCCGGACGAACCCAGGTCCACCGACGAGCAGCTCCTGCAGGGCTGGCAGGCAGGAGACGCGCTGGCGGGTAAGGTCTTGTTTCGGCGGCACTACGGCACGGTCGCCCGCTTCTTCCACAACAAGGTCCCCACGCTGTCCGCGCGCAAGGATCTCATCCAGGAGGTGTTCCTCGCCTGTGTGAAAAATGCGGCGTCCTTCCACGGCAGGTCGACTTTCAAGACGTACCTGCTAGCTATCGCCACCAACCTGTGGCGAAACTACCATCGTGACCGGCGGGGCCCCCGAAACCACGAACCACTGAGCGATGCGTCCATAGAGGGCGGCGATCCAACGCCCAGCTCGGTGATCGCGCGGAGGGAGGAGGAGCGTATCCTCCTGGCCGCGCTGCGGGGCATGACCTTCGAGCTACAGCTGCTGCTCGAGCTCAAGTACTGGGAGAAGCTCAAGCTGCACGAGTTGGCCACCACCCTTGGCTGGTCTGACGCCAAGGTCAAGAACAAGCTCCGCAAGGGCAAGCGAGAGCTCGAGAAGAACCTCGCTGCGCTGGCCAGCTCGCCGGAGAGATTGGCCAGCACGCTAACGGGCCTCGACGACTGGGCCCACCGCGTGCGCGAGCAGCTATCCGGATCTTCGAGCGCGGCGGGAGGCCCCTGACGATGCTAGACGACGTGCAGATCGAACAGGAGCTCGGACGGATACGCCTTGAGGGTCCGCAGCACGATCACGAGCGTCGGTCGATCGAGGCTCGGCTGTTCGACGAAACTCCACCGGACTACCGACTCGACCGCTTCCTCGTGTGCGGAGAACTTGGTCGCGGCGGTATGGGCACAGTGCTTGAAGCTTATGACCAAGCCCTCGACCGCACGGTGGCCATCAAGCTCGTCCGAGAGCGACTTAGTGCGGACCAGGACGTCCGGCTACGCCGTGAAGCGCAGGCGCTCGCGCAGCTGTCGCATCCCAACGTCGTGGGCGTCCACGAGATCGGTACCTCCGATAGCCAGACCTTCATCGTCATGGAGCGAGTTCGTGGGACTCCGCTAGACGAATGGCAGCAGCAACCCCATTCATGGGCGGAGTGCGTCGAGGTCTACGAACAAGCCGGTCGAGGTCTGGCGGCCGCCCATGCAGTGGGGCTGATCCATCGAGACTTCAAGCCGAGCAATTGCATCCTCGATGAAGAGGGACGAGTTCGGGTCCTGGACTTCGGATTGGCGCAATACCTCGGCGACGAGTGGCTCGACGCTTGCCCTCCGTCGCCAGCCGACGCCGATGACTTGAGGATGACCTCTGAGCACGGGCCGGGCCAACGCCTGACCCGGACCGGCGCGCGGGTGGGAACCACCGCCTACATGGCGCCCGAGCAGTGGATGGGGAATAGGACCGACGCTCGCAGCGACCAGTTCAGTTTCTGCGTGTCGTTGTGGGAGGCCGTCTACGGGGAACGCCCCTTTCCCGGCCAGACGATAGCGGAGCTGAGGACTTCAGCAGTCCAGGGGCGAGTCCAGCCCGCGCCCAAGGGACGCCATGTCCCAACTCGATTGCGCAGCATGCTGCTACGAGGGATGGCCGCGGACCCCGAGGAGCGATGGCCGTCAATGGAAGCACTGCTCGAGCAGTTGTGGCGGCTGGTAGCACCCCGTCGCTGGCGGTGGCTGGTGCTCGCGGGGACTCTGAGTCTGCTAGCTGTCGGCGTTGCAATAGGGGCGACGCGAGTAATGGAATGGACCTCTCGCTGTACTGGAGCTCGAACGGAGCTCGTGGGTGTATGGGATGACACGCGGAAACAGGTAGTGCAAGACGCTATCCTCGGCACAGGGCTGTCCTTTGCTCAGGGAACATGGGAACGTGTCGCAACCCAGATCGACGAGTATGCGCAGAACTGGATGACCGCCCACACTGACGCCTGCGAGGCGACTCGTGTGCGCGGTAGCCAATCTGAAGAAGCGATGGACCTGCGCATGCATTGTCTAGGTCAGGGGCGCACCTCCCTGCGCGTTACGGTCAACGCGCTGGCTAGTGCGGACGCAGACGTGGTGACTAACGCGGCTACGCTGATCTCCGGTATGCTTCCACTCGCGCGCTGCAACGACGTGCGGTGGCTCCAGCAGCAGGCTCTGCAAGTCCCCCCCCCAAAGAACCGTGAAGTGGCACGACAGGTGGCAGCACTGGACGACACCTTGGCGGAAGCGAATGCCAACCAGCATGCCGGGAAGTACCGCGAAGGCCTGCGGCTGGCGGACGGTGTGGTGGAGAGGGCGGAGCCGCTGAAGCATGAGCCACTGATGGTCCGCGCTTGGCTACGACAGGGGGCCCTGCGGCAAGAGACGGGTCACAGCGACGCAGCTGTTGACGTGCTGAAGCAGGCGTACGGCGTTGCAGTAGCCAACACCATGTCCAATGAGGCAGCGAATATATCGTCGCTGCTGATGTACATATTGGGCCCTTCGCTCGCGCAATATGACGAGGCTCGTGGCTGGGCCGAGCACGCGGAGCCTCTCTCGCGGGCGGCGGGGACGAAGGATGCTCGCGCTCGCTACCTGACTCGCCGAGGTTGTCTGGCATTTGTGGAGGGCGAATATGAGGACGCCCGTGATTTTCACCAGCGAGCATTGGCCATCAGCGAGAGCATGTTGGATCAGCGAGATACTATGTTGGCGGCGACGCTTCACTACCTCGGCGACATTGAATTTGTTCAGGGCCAGCCCGAGAAGGCCCGCGACTTCTACCTGCGAGCGCTGGCCATCAGGGAGCAGGCATTGGGGCTCGGACATCCTGCGCTGACGGAGACGCTCACCAATCTCGGCACGATTGCATGGAGCCACGGGGAGTTTGAAAATGCCTTCTATTTCCATCAACGGGCACGGGCCATCACAGAGGACATGTTGGGTCTCGGACATCCTAGAGCGGCGGGTGTGTTTGAGGGCCTCGGTGCGATGATTAGCTCGCAAGGCGACTACCGGACGGCACAATTGCTCTATCATCGAGCGCAGTTCACGAGATTGATAACTTTGCGGAGGGGACATCCCGATGTGGCGTTCTCGTTTGAAAAACTTGGCCACTTGGCAACGTCTCAGGGGGATTATCAGGCCGCCCGCGGTTTCCACCTGCAGGCACTGGACTTCAGAAAAGAGGCCCTGGGCGACCAGCATCCCTATGTCGCGTGGTCATACTACTTTCTCGGCGAGGTGGCGTTTCTTCAGGTCGAGTATGAAGATTCCCGTGCCTTCCATGAGCTGGCCTTGGCCATCAGGCAGAAGGCTTTAGGACCAGAACATCCCGCAGTTGCGAACTCGGTCAAGAAGCTCCGCCACGTGGCACTCTCGCAGGTTCAGCGTCAGCGGGCGCATAACCACTATAAGTCAGAGGGTATCCAACTTGTTGTGCCGTAGTTTCCCTTTCCTTTCGAGGGGTGACAGGCGTCCGTTCGTCTGGATTTGAGCACTGCCGGTCAAGGTGGGACGAGCGGAAGCGAGAATGTGCGGGGTTCAACCATGTTAATGCCAAGAGGTCTACACATGAGGTGTGCCTCAATGCTACGAACTCGGGGCTTGCGGAACGCCCGGATCTAGGAGTGGTACATGTGTGCCACAGAACCACTCCTACGCGTGAGCGCGATCTGTCCCACAAGCGCTTGCAGCTTGCAATGGGCCGGCCGGCAGGAACATTGACAACCCCCGAGGACGTCCCTCACACTTGAACGTCCTCCCCGCGGGCTCCCCCCTCGGTGTAGGACCAGAACACCAACAAACCCACAACATGGGTGTTCTCCTCGGCCCTTAACAGGGCAATCGACGAAAAGCCGACCTATGGCCTCCCAACCGCCAGTCCGACGACCCCACCTGGGTACACGACGGTGGTTAAAGTTGGTTATAACGCCGGCCTGTCACGCCGGAGGTCGCGGGTTCGAGCCCCGTCCGTCCCGCCAACCGAGCCCCGAAGAGATCTGAGAGAAGATCTCGCCGGGGGTCGGGGCCAGCTTGGGCTCAGCCCGTTCTGGAAGGCGACCAGCTGCAGTTTTCGATCGGCAAG
>JAHZJA010000266.1 GCA_022601155.1 Deltaproteobacteria bacterium
GTCCCTGGCCCCGCTGTGGGCCGCACTCGTGGCCGGGGCTGCGGTCCTCGGGGGCGTGGCCATCGCCCAGGACGACGCCCCCGTCTGCCCCCGCGCGACCGAGCAATTCACCGGAGTCTGGGACGAAGCCACCCGCACCACGATGGCCCAGGCTCTCGCCTCCGCGAGCCCCAGCCTCGGCACGCCCACGTGGGCTCGTGTGGAACCGATCGTCGGCGATCATGTGTCTCGCTGGCTGGATCTGCGTCAGCAGTCGTGTCGTTCCGCCGAGGAAGGCGCGCTGTCGGCCGAGCTACTCGACCTCCGCATGGCGTGCCTCGACACCAGACACAACGAGCTGTCGGCCTTGCTCGAGACCTGGGCCGACGCCGACGCGGAGATCGTCGCGCACGCGGTGGAGGCATCGGTGCAGCTGACCCCGCTGTCGACCTGCCGTGATCCGAGAATCTTGCGAGAGCTGACCCCACCGGGGCCCTCGGGTGCACAGCGCGAGCAGGGAGAGGCCATTCGAAAGCAGATCGACCGTGCCCGGGCGCTACGACGCGGCGGAAAATCGGCGCAAGCCCTGACGATCGTGGGTGCTGCCGTCGATGCCGCCGTCGCCCTGGACGATCCCACCACCACCATCGAAGCCCGGCTCGAGCGGGGCCGTATTCGTGCGGAGCTCGCCGACCGCGACGGGGCCACCGCCGACTTCGATGCGGTCATCGAACAGGGAGGACAGGCCCGCTACCTCAGCGCCGTCGCGGAGGCAGCCGTGGCCCTGGTGGACGTCGTCGGGGTGGATCTCGCTCGCGTGGATGCAGGGCTCGACCTGGCCCGCACCGCATCGGTGGCGGTGGCCCTGGGCAGCGACGCGACCCTCATGCGGGCTCGCCTGGATCTGGCCCGAGGCCGAGTGCTGTACCTGGCCGGACGCACCGAGGAAGGGCTCGCCGCAACTCGGCGCGGCATGGAGCTGTTGGGCGGCCCCCAAGCGGACGAGCGAGCCCGACTGCAGCAAGCCGAAGCGCTCCAGCTGCTCGCCAAGATGGCACTGGCCAAGGACGATCCCAAGGCCGCCCACGACAATGCTCAGCGTGCGCTGGCGATCTTCGAGCAGCTGCTGGGCGACGATCACCCCCAGGTCGCCACCAGCCTGGCGCATGGAGCCGCGGCCGACCTCCGGGCGGGCCGGGTCGAGCAAGCCCGGGCTCAGTTTGCGCGGGCCGCCCGAATCCAGCGCGACGCCTACGGTCCCCGCCATCCCGCCTACGGGCGGACCGTCGCCAACCTCGGGTCCGCGCTGCGAGAAGCCTACGATTTCGAGGGCGCACGCCGTCAGTATCGGGAGGCGGCCGACATTCTCGAAGATGCGCTGGGTGCCGACGACCCGCGGGTCGCGACGGTCTGGGCCAACATCGGCGCAGTAGAGTTCGAGCTGCACGACCTGCCCGCCGCCGAGGCGGCCTACGTGCGAGGACTCGCCGGGCTGCGTAAGTCGATGGGTGAGCGGCATCCGCAGACCGCACTGACGCTCGCCAACCTCGGCCGTGCGCAACTGGAGCGTGGACACGTCGAGCAGGCCTCCACCACCCTCCGCCAGGCGCTGTCGATCCGCGAGGAGGTGTTGGGGACCGACCACGTTCAGACCGCGCGCAGCCGCGTGTCGCTGGCCCATGCGTTGATGGCCCAGCACCGTCACGCCGATGCCGTCGACGCCTACACCGCCGCGCTCGAGGTGCTGGAAGCTCGTCGTGCACCCCCCACGGAGGTCGCCAGCGCACGCGCGTTCCTCGGCCGCGCCCAGTGGGAAAACGGTGAGCGCCGTGTGGCCCGAGCACTGTTCGAACGCGCGCGTCCCGGGCTATCGGAGGCCGATCGCGCCGACCACGATGCATGGTGCGACGGACGTTGCGGCTCCGGGTAGCGAGCGTTGAGGCTCTGTGGATGCACGCGCCGAAATGCTCGCACCCGCCGGGCTCGCGCTGCCTGGCGTAGAACGGCGCGGGCCTCCTGTCGCGCGGAATGAGCGTCCCCCGCGGCAGGCCCTCGTCGACGCCCGCACCGTGCGATGGCCCACCCCCCTCGCAGGGCCAAGAACGATGCGCCGAACCAAGTCGAGGGGTGCGGCATCCAACCCCCATGAAGCGTGTCGATCGGGTTGGAAACCGGGCCGGTCAACGCCCGGATGGCGGCGTTGTTCGGAGAGTTGGGTGATGGCACCGCGCCCAGCCTGGCGGAGCGAGTCCGTGCCCAGCGGGTGCACTCGGTGCTGTTTGGGACGCAGGTGTCCACCCCGCGGCTGGGTCGATTCGTCGTCCTGCGGGAGCTGGGCCGCGGCGGGATGGGTACGGTCTACGCCGCTCACGATACCCAGCTCGATCGCCAGGTCGCCGTAAAGCTGCTGCATCGAGTCTCCACACGATCGCGCGCCCGCTTGCTCCGCGAGGCGCAGTCGATGGCGCGGCTCGGTCATCCCAACGTGGTGCCCGTCTTCGAGCTGAGCCTGGACTCGCCGCGGCCATTCGTGGTGATGCAGCTGGTCGAGGGTCAGACCCTCGGCCAGTGGCTCCGCGCACGACGCCGCGACGCGAGCGCGATCCTCTCGATGTTCCGCCAGGCCGGAGCGGGCCTGGTGGCAGCCCACGCGCTCGGCATGGTGCACCGCGACTTCAAGCCGAGCAA
>JAHZJA010000267.1 GCA_022601155.1 Deltaproteobacteria bacterium
CCCGCGGGGGCATCGACGCATCAACGACCTCCTCGGCCGCTGCCACCCCAGTGGGTGCCAACAACCATCCCGCGAGTGCGGCCGCCAACCGGGGTGCGTTGGGCTTCATTGACGGTGTCCTCGGGCCACGGCGTCGGATCGCCGGGGAACAGGGCCTGCGGACTCTAGCCGGGCCAGGGCTCGGATCGCCAACGAGGCCAGCTCGGGGTCTTCCTCGTTGCGCGCCGCAAACTCCAGGAAGCCACGCGCATGGCTGCCACCGAGGTTGGCGAGAGCCTCGTACAACCGGTTGGCATGGGCACGGTCGGCGAGCCGAACCGCGCGCAACAAGCCCGGCGCGTGCTCGGGACGCCCCACGATGCCCAAACACTCCACCGCACGCAGTCCGACCCGCTCATCATCGTGGTCCAGCAGTGCGTAGACCGCGTCGCCCACCTCTTGGAGTCGCCGCTGCTCGACCGCGTCGAGCACGACCAACACCACCTCGGGGTCATCGTCCGCCAACAGCGCTGCCACATCGGTCGTCGTCCCCGTGATCACGGTGACCTTGGCGTCGACGATGGCGATGGCCCGCTCGACCGCCACGGGCAGGTCACGACGCAGGTCGATGGTGTGATCGCGGCGCTCCAGCTCCACATAGGCCTCGAGGTCTCCGCCCAAGCTCGCCAAGCGCTGCTCCAGCCCTGGGTCGGGCTCGACGACCAAGTGCACGCGCAACACGGGGACACCGTCCTCGCTGCGGCGTTCCTCGTAGCGCAGCCGAGCGCTCAGCTCCGTCCCCTCGCCTGCCGCCTTGAACCACCGAGCTCGGGACAAGCCCTCGCTGACCACGTCGTGGGCCCACTGATCTTGCCCACGCCCCACGAAAGCGCCGAGGGGTCGGGCATCCAGCATCAACACGTAGGGCGCGGCCTTGGACTGCGCACCCGCTGCGGGCTCGTCGGCGCAGGCAGCCAGCAGGACGCATCCCACGGCCCACTTGCGCGACCATCCGGAGCGCCCCGGCACGCGCCGACGATAGCACGCGCCAACGACCGCACTCGACGCCGCGGTCAGCCGACAACGCCGAATTCGGCCGCCCAGCGCAGCGGGACCCCGAGGTCCTCGACGAACAGCTCCGCCCACCGGGTCGCCGCATCGGGCAGCGCGATGGGGCGGGCGCCGAAGTCGGCGGCGTTGCGCATCACGGGGTCTTGCATCCCGCACGAGACCAACGCGCCGAACAAAGTAGGGTCGACGGCGAGGTTCATCGCAATGCCCTGGAGCGTCACCCCGCGGCTGACGTGCACGCCGATGGACGCGATCTTGTGCGGCCCGACCCACACACCCGGATGTTCGAGTCGGAACTCGGCATCGCGCACGCCGAGCTCGGCGAACAACCGCTGCGCCACGCGACCCAGCCGGACGATGTGCTCTCGGACTCGCCAGCCGATCCGGATGATCGGATACGCCACGAGCTGCCCCGGCGCATGAAGCGTGACCTGGCCACCGCGCGGCGTCTCGCACACATCGATGCCCCGCGCATTCAGGACCTCCGCGCTCCACAGCACATCCTGGCGCTCACCCCGCCGGCCCAGGGTCAGGGTCGGCACATGCTCGACGAGCAGGATGGTCGAGGGTCCGGTGCCCGCGACTAGCGCTTCTCGCGCGGAGTGCTGCCGGGCAAGGACGGGGTCGAACTTCTGTCGGCCCAGCCACCGCCCCTCGATCACCTCGGGAAGCGGCGGTGGCGCCGGAGCGCCGGGGAGCTCAGGTGTCGAGCCCACCGATCGACTCGATGAAGGTCGCGTCGATCACGGGCACGTCGATCGTCAGCCGGCCGATCCCAACCTGCTGCTCACTCAGCCAGTGGGCGAGTTCCTGGGCGTTGATCACGCGGGCCTCACCCACCACGCCCTCTTCGAGATCCCCCATGGCGAAGATCAGCACGCCGCCACACTGGTTGCGCTCGACCTCACCGTCCCATGCCTTGGCCTCGAGCGCGGTGCGCCGCGGGACCACCAGGACCAGCAGCTTGGGCTCGTCGTACTCGGGGTCGGGATCTTCGACGACCAGCTTGCCCAGCCCACGGCTGGGCGGCAGCGCCGACAGCAGCGTGAAGCTCTCGCGGTGCAGATAGATCCTCACCAAGGACTCGAGGGCTCGTGCCCCAAGTGATTGAAGCCATTGGATGATCTGAGCCTGGGTCTCGATCTCCAAGGTCCGGGCGGCCGCGCGGACGGCCTGCTCGGCCTTGGCGGCCTTGTCTGGAAGCCGGGTGCCCTGCAGCTGATAGCGAGCATCGCCTCGGGCCGAGAACCGCGACGTGCGCCCAAGCCGTCCCACGTCGAGGAGCACAGCGGCGGTTACCGCGCGCTCAATTTCGGAGATCTCCCCGCCAAGCACGCCCTTGCCGGCCAGCGTCTCGGCAATCTGCCGAACGTGGAGCGACCGCGAGCCAGCCTCCTCGAGGACCGTGGCCACGTTGTCGAGCAGCGTGTCGTGCATCGACTCTGCGGCGGATCGCGCGTTGACGCCCGCCGACCAGTCCACGCGCTTGCCACGACGACGACGACGACGCCGACGACGACCACCGCGTTCTTCCTCGCGAGGGGCCGAATTGGAACGAGAGCCATGGTGGCCCCTCTCCGAGCGCTCTGAACGCTCCGACCGATCCGATCGGCTGGACCGCTCGGGCTTGTCCTCCCGCGCTCGGGGGGGCGGCGTGTTTTCCGCAGCTTCCGGAGCGTCGTCCTCGTTCGTCTGCTGCATCGCGTCGAGCTCGTCGCGGAGCTCGGGCCGTTCGACGACCAGGCGGGACATCGCGTTGGCCATCACCAGCGCCACGTCGGTCACCCCATCGAGCCCCGACCCAGACGGCGCCTCGAACTCCACCGAGGTCTGCTCGGCGGTCGCGGCCTCGGATGCCGGCTCGACCGCGGCCACCTCGGGCGCTTCGGTGGGCGCAGTCGCGGCACTGGCCGACCGACTCCGAGTCTTCTTGGCCTTGCTCTTGGCCTTGGTCTTGGTCTTGGTCTTGGTGGTCTTGCGAACCGGCAACACCTCCACGGAGACCGGCGCTGGAGCTTCACCACGAGCCTTGGTACGGCGACGACGCTTGCGCTCCGTACCTTCGTCCGATGCTTTCGCTTCTGCCACTGAACCTGCCGATTTACTTGATTTTTTGGAGGCTTTGGCTCGAGGGCTCGGGGCCGGTCGCGCCGGGGGATCCGGCAACGGGGCACCAGGACGCAAGCCATACACCCCAGGTTTGTCGCGAACGATGAGTGGGTCGACTGCGCCCACACCTTGGCGTGCGGCCGACATCAGGCACGAACGCATCGCCGCCTCGGGGTCGCGCCCCACGTGCGACAAAAGGTTTCCGTCGACTGCCCGCTTTGCCACCTCTGTGAAGTGGAGCGGGCCGTCGGCTTCGCGAAGTACTTCGATCGCGGCCTCGAGAAAGGTCATCCGGATTTTTCCCTGGCCTTCGCGTTTCGGCGGGCCAGTGCTCCCGCTATTTATCCGAAAACTTGCGATGCGTTGGCAACCCCTGCTAGCGCGAAATGCGATGCGTCCGCTCACCTTTGGTGTCCTCACCTCGGCCGAGGCCCCCGCTTCTTCGGGCCCCGGGCAGGACTTTTCCAGTGCTGTGGACCTCATTTCGGCCTTGGGCCGGCAGGGACACCGTGCCTTGCCCCTGACCGTCGACGAGGACCTCGACCTGACCCTCCGCCATAGTGGTGTAGGGGCATGCCTTCTGGCGCTGCATGGCCGCAGGGGCAGCCGTGGAGACATCCAAGCGCTGTTGGAGCTGCGCGGACTGCCGTTTGCGGGGCCCTCGGGTACTGCCGCCGCGCTGGCCTTCGACAAGATCCGGGCCCGCCAGCTGCTCGCCTACCATAACCTCCCAGTGCCGGCCGCGGTGGCCCTGGGACCCGGCCGAAAAGCCGACGAACGCGCACTCGAGCTGCTGGGCTGGCCTTGTGTCGTCAAGCCCCGTCGTGGAGCCCATGGTGAAGGGATCTCCCGGCTGACCTCGCCCGAGGGCATTCGCGTCGCCATCGAGCATGCCCTCGACGTCGACCACGAGGTCATCCTCGAGCGCGCCGTCGATGGCCGCGAGCTTCAGGTCGTCCTCCTCGATGACCGCGTCCTCGGGATCGCCGAGGTGCGCCGGAGCCTGGGCGGCACCGTCGTCGAGATGACGTGCCCCGCCGACCTACCGCGGGGACGCCGCGATGGTGTCGACAACCTCGCCCGCCGGGCCGTGAGCGCCCTGGGCCTCACGGGGCTCAGCCGGGTCGACATCGTCCTGCACCCGCGACTCAACGAGATCATCTTGGAAGTCGAGCCGCTGCCGCCGCTGCACCGCGACGGCGTCGTGGCCCGGGTCGCCCGAGCGGCGGGACTGACCTACGACGCACTGGTCTCCCGCCTCGTGGACCCGCTGGTCCTTCACGCTCCCGCCACCTGGTCCCCGGCCACCCAGGCCGCGATGCTCCAGTGAGACGCTCGGTCGTCAGCGCGGCGATCACCGCAGCGGGAGCCCTGGCTCTGGTCGGCCCCGCCGTCGCCGAGTGGTCGGCCCTGCAGCAGCTGCGCGAGGGCCTGTCGCGGTGCCCGGGCACGCAGGACGACGCTTGCGGAGGCCTGGCCCGCGCCGATGTCGACGTCGGTGGCTTGCGGATGTGGCACGCCTGGCGCGAGCACGCCGGGCTGCGCCTGGAAGCCGAGCGCGTCACCATCATCGGAGGCGCCGACGGGATCGCAGTCGATGCCCACGGCGTGCAGCTGTCCCGAGCCACGAACGCGGCCCCGGTGACCTCACCGAAGTCCGACACGCCCGCGTCCGAAGCGGACGCGCCCCAAGCTCCCCGCCGACGCAGCCTCCAGACCCACGGGATTCCGGTTCACCTCCAGGTCCATGGCGACATCGAGTGGTCTCGGGGTGGCATCACCGTCACCGCATCACAGCCGTGGGTCCGACTCGACGGGCACGGCGGCGCCGAGGCTCACTTCACCCCAACGGTGCGTGGTCGCGGGCTGCAGGCCCACGGCGAGACCGAGTGGGATGCGCGTGCGCTCGACGGCGATCCACGACACTGGCAGGCCCGAGGTCGCGTGGCGCTGGCGTCCGGGCCTTCGGTCCCCGCCGCCCTCACGCTGTCGCCCGAGCACGTCGATCTACAGCTGGACGACGGTGATGGCGGTCAGCTCATCGTCCACGCCCCCCTCCCCCGTGGAGCCCGCTCGGCGCCCCCCTCGGTCGAGGTCATCGCCTCACGATTTTCGCTGTCGGCTCTGGGCGGTCTGGGTGCACGCACCTTGGCCCGCTGGGGTTCCGATCTGCAGCAGGCGACGCTCGACGGCACCATCACCTTCGAGGGCGCCATCGATGCGGGCACCGTCGGCCTCGAGCATGTGGTCCTCGACGGACTCGTCGTCGATCATCCCAAGCTCGCCCGCGACGCGGTGCACTTCGACGCGCTGAACATCGACGGCCACGCCAGCTGGAACGGGCCACACCTCGATGGTGAGCTCGTGCTGGGCCACCGTGGTGCAGCCGCGTCGATGACCGCCAACTTTGGTCCTCGCGCCCTCGACCTCGAGGCGCTGCTGGCTCCCCTGCCCTGCGCCGATCTGGTCGGGGCATTCCCGGATGCAATGGCCGAGATGGTCGCAGGCACCCGCCTCACCGGTCAGATCGAGGGCCGCGCCCAGCTCCACGTGGATCGCGAGGCCCTCGCCCAGGCACGAGCGCTCGACCGCCGTCCTTCCGATGCTCCTGCGCCTGGCTCGCTCGATGTCGAGTTTCCGTTTCTCGAGCGCTGCACGGTCATCGCCGACGATCCACGGCTGGACCTGCCCGCACTGTCCGGCCCCTATCGTCACAACTTCGTCGACGACCGCGGTCAGGCGCGCACCCGAGTGATGGCACCCGGCGCCCCGGGGTACGTCTCGCTGACCACGGTCCCGCGGTTGTCGCGAGCCTTCATCACCCTCGAGGACCGGCGGTTTTGGTCGCACGACGGATTCGACCGCGAGCAGATCGTCAACGCGTTTTGGCACAACCTGGTCAAGGGCCGGGTCAGCCGAGGGGCGAGCACCATCTCGCAGCAGGCCACCCGCAACCTGTGGCTGGGTGTCGACCGCTCGTGGGCTCGCAAGCTGCAAGAGGCCCTGCTGACCGCGCGACTGGAGTCGTCGACCAACAAGTCGCGGATCATGGAGCTGTACTTGAACGTGATCGAGCTGGGTCCGGGTACCCACGGCGTCGACGAAGCCGCGCAGCTGTACTTTGGCAAGCCCGCTCGTGCGCTCACGCCACTGCAGGCCGTGCACATCGCCGCCCTCGCTCCCGCCCCGCGACGCTTCGCCGCCGAGTTTGCCGACGGTCGCGTCGACGCGGAGTGGCTCGACATGCTCCGGGCCGCAGTACGGCGGATGTACCGGGCGGGCTTCATCTCGCGCGCCCAGATGCTCGCCGGTCAGCGCGAAGACCTCGGGCTGCTCGACCGTCGCTAGCGTCATCGAGCCGCGTCGCGAGCCGTCACCCAAACGTCGTCGCTCACCGCGGTCGCGCAGGCCTTGCGAGCGACGACGTTCGATGGCGCCCCATCGCCTGCGCCAGCCACCGTCGTTCGGACCCCGCGTTACCGACCGTCCCACTCACGATGGTCGCTTGCGTCCCGTCGGTCAGATGCTCCCGAACCGACCGTCCCACTCACGATGGGTCGCTCGCGTCCTGTCGGTCAGCCCCCCGCGACCCCCCGACACCTCGGGCCACGGCCGCTGCTCGCGATGCAGCCACTGCGCCAGGCTCTCGAACGCCCGGCCCCTCGCGCCAGCCGAAAGCCGGCACGACGTTGGCGGTCGACAGCCGACCGTCTCACCCAGGGTGGGCGGTCAGACGCCCGCGAACAGCCGAGCTCCGAAGCTGTCGGAGAGGCTCTCGTTGTCGAAGATTCGCTGGGCCGCCGCGGCGACGTCGTACTCCACGCGGTGGAACTCGAACACGCCGTCGTCGCTGTCGTAGATGGTGTAGCTCGCCCGCGGATCGTGATCGCGAGGCTGGCCCACCGAGCCGACCGAGATGATGTACCGGAACTCCGGGTGCACCTCGAACTGCTTGGTGATCACCTCGTAGACCCGCTGCTTGCCGAGCGCGTACGACTTGCACAGGTGCGAGTGACCGATGAAGGTCACCTGGCCGAGCTTGTCCCAGATGGGGATGCACGTGGCCGCCTGGTCGACGGTGAAGATGTACTCGAACTGCTCGAGGTCCAGCGGAGACCCGTGGCAAAAATGCGTGTCGCCGTCACCCTCTTGGTAGCGAAGCTTCCGCAGCCAACTCATGTTGTCGGGCGTCAGTAGACCCGCATGGTGGTCGAGCGCCTCGCGGGCAGCATCGTAGTAGTAGCTGTAGTCCATTCGCCCGGCGACCGCGGCATCGTGATTGCCGAGAATCGTGTACCGGGTGAGCGCGCGAACCTTGTCGCAGCACTCGTTGGGCTGTGCGCCGTACCCCACCGTGTCGCCGATGCACACCAACGTCTCCACGCGGTGCTTGTCGAACTGGCGTAGCACCGCCTCGAGTGCTTCGAGGTTGGCGTGCGTGTCGCTGAAAATCCCGTAGCGCATGGATGATTCGTTCGACCTGTCCCCGTCAGGCCTCGGCCTCGACTTCGAGTTCCGGCACCATGATGGCCTCGTACGCACGTCTGGCAAACGCCCGAACTTCCGTCACCTCGGACAGGGGTATCTCACCCCGCATTTGAGCGCCAGAGCTGGTCACCTCGGCCAAGCTTGCCATTGCTCGGCGAGCAGCGGTGGAAACACGCGGATCTGCGGCCTCGGCCAGCGCTCGAACCGCATCTCGGCCCGTTTGGGTGTCCAACGCGGACCCCTGGGCCACCGCCACCTCGGCCAGCGCTCGGGCAACACGGTCGATGGCCAGCTGCTCACGGGGCGTAGCGGCCTCTTGAGCGAGGAGTTGGCACAGACTGCGAATCGCTGCGGTGCCAAACCAGCCGAGCGCACGTGCGACGTCTAGCCACACCGTAGTCGGTTCCCACACCAGGTGCTCCGCTAGGCGCTCCATGGCGTGAGGTTGGCGCGACATCCCCAACAAGATCGCTGCGGCCTGCCGGACCTCGCGGCGCTCCGATTGCAGCTTGGCCAACAATCCCGGCACGGCTCGCGGGCCCAGCTCGTTGAGATCCGGGAGCAAGGCGAGCAGCTCGCCGGTCTCGAATTCCTCCAGGGCGTCGATGACCTGGCCCAGATCTTCGGCGGAGGCGTGCCCCTGCAGCACCTCGGTCGCGGCGCGCAGACGCTGACCGGGGTCGCGCAGCCGGCTGCCCAGCGGGCCGGCCGAGGTTGCGACCAGCGGCGGCGGCATGGTGCCACTTTGAATCTCGCCCGACCGAATCTCTCCCGAGGCCTGGCGACGAGGAGGCGGCGGAGGGCTGGCTGCGGGCGCGTCGGGCTCGGGCAGCTCGAGCGCAGCACGAAGGGCGGCGGGTGGCGTGATGTTCTTGCGCTCGCACAGCCCATGGATGGCGACCCAGGCTTCATGGGCGGCATCGGGATCGAGGTCGCCCTCCTCACCCTCATGCTCGGATCGATTCGCGCACAGACGCTCGGCGTAGTCGTCGAGGTCGCGAGCGAGACCCGAGGCCACCAACCGACGCCAAAACCGACGGGGTGCACACAGACCGTGCGCCAGCGAGCCCTCGAGGACACGGCGACGGATCAGATCGTACTCGGCCATCGGCAGGCCATCGACCTCGAGCAACCGCGCGAGCGTCTCCTTTTGTGAGACCCGCTCGAGGTGCTCGAGAGCCGCCACCGCCTCGCGAGCGCCGATGATATGCTGATAGTCCCCGCTGGCGATCGTCACCTCGGCTCGGGCAAGCCTCACGTCGGCGGGCTCGGCCTCGAGCGCGCGGCGAGCCTTGTCGAACTCCTGGGGCGGATATTCGCCGCGCGCCAAGATTCCGCGGGCCGACTCGACGCACAGCGCCGCGTTGGGCTCGAGACCACTGGCCTCGATCGTTCGCGAGATCTCGCGCGAGCCATGCTCGATGACCAGCGTGACCGAGAACTGCTCGGACAAGCGCCGAAATGCGTCGGTCGCCAGCGTGCTGCCTACATCGACGACCGCATCGATGCAGCCGACCTGCCCCATGTACGAGCCCACGACCCGAACACCCACCAAGGGATACCCACGACCCCGCAGGTGAATGGGGCGCGCCGACAACCGTGCGGCCTCCCACTGGGGGAGCTGCTCGGACGACACTCGGATGCGAAACGCGACGACCTCATCGAGCGTGAGGTCGGCCACGTGTGCGCCGATCGAGGCGGGTCGAGCTCCAACCTCGGGGGACGGAGAGTCCAATCCGATGATCTGAGGCACGCCAGCCTCGGGATCGTCCTCGACCGCGGGACGCGGAGGCAGCGGAGCAAGACCCATCTCGTCATCGACCACAGGGGGCCGCGCGAGCGTTCGCGGAGCAGGTATCGCGGGCGGCGGCGTCAGAAACGAACGGGGCGGCGGCGTTCGGGGCGATTGCGGCTCGGTCCCGGCGTCCGGCGTGGGCGGGGGCTCTCGCGGCGGCGGCAACGGGGCCGACACGGGCTCGATCTCGCGTTGGGGCTCGGCAACCTGTACGGGCTCGGTCGTCGCGGGCGGCACCACCGTCGCGGGCTCGGGCGGTGGTTCGGGCGCCTTGTCGGGGCTCATGCTCGCCATCGACCGCCGCGCGGTGGTCTCCTCGCGGCGTGGCAGGCCCGGCCGCGCCCCGGTGGGGTCCTCGAACGCAACCGTTGGTGTCGTCAGCCAGAGCGGTACGGCCTGTGCCCTACGCTCCACTGCAGCCAGGTGCTCGCGAAGCTCTGCGATGAGGTCGCCGCGGCGTCCGGTCGGCAGCACGAGCGTGGCCCGACGGTCTTGCGGTGACACCCGAACCCACGAGCCCGGCGCGTCGGCAACCTGACCGCACGCGGGGCATTGTCCGTCCCAGGGCCCGCACTCCGTCACCCGTTGAGCGACGCCCGGGCGGACCTCGGCGTCGATCCAACGCCAGCGACGCGCCGCGTACATCGTGCCGCAGCGGCAGACATAGAGGACTGTTTCCGACCAGCTATCGTCGACGAGCGGCACCGAGACTTGCCTTGGCAACATAGCGTCGCCGCGTTCTTCGTGTAAAGGTTCGGACATGACCGACAAACCCGTCCCGGGGCCCGCTGCCCCACCGTCGATCGGGAGCGCCCCTCGCGCTAGCATCGCGAGGTCGGGGGACGATTTGGCGAGTGCACTCGAGCCGGCCACCACGTTGGTCGAGGGGTTGGTCGCGACCTTTGGTGAGCAGGTGCGCCGCAGCCTCGAGTTCGAACTCGATGGTTCTACGACCTCGTTGGCCGTGGTCGACCACTATCTATCGATGGCCCGTGATGAGGATCGCGAGCCCATCGTATCGCTCATCGCCGCGGGAGCGGGGGCGTACTTCGGCGAGCTCATCCGCAGGGAGATTGGAGCCACGTGGGTCGGAGACGGCAGGGAACCCCGGAGGCTCCGCCTGCTCGTGCAGCCCCAGTTCGTGCACTTTTCCCCTATCGATCAGGCCTATGAGGCGATTGCGGGTGCTCCATTGTCGGCAGACGACCCCCGGATCGCCCCTGGGCCGGCCTTCGACGGCGCGTTTGGTCTCGAGCCGCCGCGGCCCAACCAACCCGAGGAGGAGGGGGACGCCCAGTGGTTGGTGGATCGCCTCGCCGAGTTGCCGCCCGTGGCCGAGGATCAGTTCCATAGTCTGACGTGTCGTTTCGAGACCCTTCAGCTCATGCTCGAGCTGCTAGCGACCCGACAGGCCTCGCAGGGCCGTCCTGCGCCCTCGTTGGGCCTGGCCGACTACGTCCAGGTGCTGACCCGCATCGCCAGCTGATCCCTTGGCAAAGCCGGGCTCGGTGGGTTGGTGCGTGGTCCAAACCGTGTAGACTCGCCCCCGCATGCCCGCCGTCGACGAGCTGCCGCTGCAGGAGGTGCTGCAGGCCCTCTCGTCGACGCCCACGAGCAACCCCCAGTTGCGCGCGGCGTTGGCCACCACCTGCGCGCGGTGGCTGCTGCTCCAGGGCGACGAAGAAGGTGCGCTCAACCACCTCGGCCATGCGCTCGAGATGGTGCCCGACCTCCGCCCCGCGATGCGGCTGATGTACCGCGTGTATCTGGGCAAGGGCGATGTCCGATCGGCGGTGATGTATCTCGACCAAGAGATCCGAGCGACCCGCCACCCTCGCGAAGCGGCCGCGCTGTATCGCGAGCGCGGTCAGCTGGTGGAGGCGCACTTCCGCGATCTGGCCGCCGCCCAGCAGTGCTACCAGGCTGCGCTCAAGGCCACGCCCCGCGACCTCGCGGTGCTGCGTGCAGTCGAGCGGGTCAGCCTGGCCCGGGGCGAGCCCTTCGGCCTCATCGCCAACCTCGAGACCCAACTCGAAGTGGTGCGGGATGGCCCGCTGACGGCGGGACTGTTGCACGACCTTGCCTTGCTCGAAGCAAGGCACAAGGGCGACCTCGCGCTGGCGGGTGATTTGTTGCTCGCGGCGCTCGACATTGCGCCGGGTCACCTGTTGCTCGCGACCGATCTGTTTCGCATCGCCGAGGTCGCGGGAGACACCGAGCTGATGCTGCACGCGCTCGAGATCGAGGCCGAGGCCCGACCTCCGGAGCGTCGCGCCATGCCCTTGGCCCGCGCCGCCGTCACCCTTCGGGAGCAACGTGAGCGTGGAGGGGCCCTGTTGCTGCTCCAGGCCGCGGCCCGGGCCCAGCCCCACAACGCCAGCCTGTGGCGCAGCCTCGAGGAGCTCTCGATGGCCACGGGGCGCCACGAGGTCGCCCTGGAGGCCTGCGTCGGACAGCTGCGGGCCATCGGCGAAGACGAGGACCCGAATCTCCGGGCCGACCTCTACTACCGGCTGGGCAAGCTCGCTCTGTTTCGCCTCGACCGCGCCCCCGAGGGTCTGGCGGCGATGCGCAAGACCCTGCGGCTCAACCCAGGCCACGTACCCGCGCTCGAAGACACGGGGCGCTTCCTCAACGCCAACGGGATGTGGTCGCAGCTGCTCGAGCTGGTCAAGCTCGAGATCGCCAACGCGACCGAGGCCGGCCTCACCCGCGAAGAGGTGGCCTTGGCCCACCTGCGCGCCGGTCAGCTGATGGAGGAGCGCCTGGGCGAGCTCGACGGCGCCCGCGACTGCTTCGACAACGCCATCTCGGCCTACGCGGGATTTCGCCCCGCTCGCGATCGCATCGAACGAATCCTTCATCAGCAAGACGACACCGCCGCGCTGCGGACCTACTACGCCGAGGAATTGGCGCGCGCCAAGACGCCGGCTCGCCGTCACTTCCTGCTTTCGGTGCTCGGGCAGCTGTACGCCCGCGACGAAGACCCGGCCGCGGCCATCAAGTACCTGGCCAACCTGCTCAAGGAGAACCCGCGGCACCTGCCGTCGATTCAGGTGCTCGCGCGAATCTTGTCGAGGGCCGGTCGGCACCGCGAGCTGCTCAAGGTCACCGAGCAAGAGATCGCGCTCACCACTGGCGCGGGGCGCAAGGCCAAGATGCTGCACCGCGCGGGCGAGCTCGCGTTGTTGCTGCGCGAGCGCGAGCGAGCTCGCGGCTTCTTCGAGAACGCCCTCGACACGGTCGACGACCATCTGCCCAGCCTCGACGCGTTGGGCACGATGCTCCGCGACAACGAGGACTGGGAGGGCCTGGTGGCCCTGCTGCGCAAGAAGCTGCTGTACGCCAACGACCGCGCCCGCCAGGTGGGGCTGCAGCTCGAGGTCGCCACGCTCCTCGCCAGTCGCCTCGACCGCAAGCGCGAGGCACTGACGGAACTTCAAGGCCTGCTCGAACGCTGGCCACGACACCTGCCCGCCCTGCATGCCGCCGAGGGGCTGGCCTCGGCCATCGACGATCACGCCACCCTGCTCACCCTGCTCGAGCAACACATCGCCTCGGTCACCGGTCCCCGCACCCGCGCGCTGCTGCTCCATCGCGCCGCAATCCTGCGGGCGCGCGCCGACGACGACGAGGGAGCGATCCGCGATCTGGTCCGTGCGCTCGAGCTGTGGCCGCAGCTGGGGGTCGCACGGGCGGAGCTGCTGCGGCTGTACGAACGACTTGGGCGCAGCCGCGAACTCCAGGCGTTCGCGGAGGCCGGCCTCACCTCCGAGCGGGGGGCCGACGACCGTCGTGCGATGGCCCTGCAGCTCGCGGAGCTGTCACCCAAGCCGGTCGTCGCCATCCAGTACCTGGGCGCGGTGGCCGAAGCGCGGCCCGAGGACTACGTCACCCAGCTGCGGCTCGCCCGAGCGTGCCGCCAAGCGGGCCGTCCCTCGCGCGAAGCGGGTGCGCTCCGGGCCGCGACCGAGGCCTTCGCCCAGCAGCTCGACCCCGACGATCCCCACCTGCTGGCGCTTCGCTACCGGGCCGCGCGGGCAGAGGAGGCGGCCGGCAACTTCGACCGCGCGGACGCAGCCTACGCCGGAGTCCTCGACATCGATCCAGGCCACGAGATGGCACGGCGCGGCCGCCTGCGGATCAAGACGCGCAAGCGAGAGGCGGGCCTGACCCGTAGCGCGGCCGAGCTCGAGGCGGCTGCGCGCAACGTCGACGTCCCCGCCGAGAAGGCCGCCTATCTGACGATCGCCGCCGACCTGCACGAGCGTCGGCAAGACCTCGACAGCGCCACCAAGAACATCGAGGCGGCCCTGCTCGCCTGCCCGCCGTATCTTCCCGCTCTGCATGCCCAGGCACGGCTGCTCGAGCGACGGGGCATCCGCCAGCCCGGCGCCGACGCGATGGAGACCCTCGAAGAACTCGCAGGACGACTGCAGAGCCCGCAGTACCGCGCCGTGGCCCTGTGCCGCGCGGGCACCTTGGCTCTGTCGCGGGGCTCCCGAGACGATCCCAACCCCCGCGCCTGGCAGATGTTCGCAGACGCCCTGGAGGCCGACCCCGCCAGCGACCGTGCCTTCCGCGGTCTGCGACGCACGCTGGCCGTCCATGGGACCGAGCAGGCACCCACCATGGCCAAGGGCCTGATCGCGCGACTGCACAGCATGCGCGAGCGAGGGGTGCTGGGCGCAGCCAGCTTGCGCGACCTTGCCCGACTCGCCGCAGACCTCGAAGGCCCGCAGCTGGCGGTGGAGCTGCTGCGAGACGGGCTCGATCTGGCCCACGACGACGCAGGCGTGCAGGTCGAGCTCGCCCAGGCGCACGCGCGACTCGAACAGTGGCCCCATGTCGTCGCCG